>JBFWIG010000167.1:0-5978 GCA_050256115.1 Bacteroidales bacterium
TCCTATTACGATCTTTTCCTGAATGAAGAGACATCCCGCTATATCTATCGAGTTCTGGCTATTAAGTTAATTATGGAGAAGCCCGAAAGTTACGGATTTCATCTGCGAGATGTCGATCTCTATCGGCAGCCCGAAACCCGGTCGGTTACCGTCTCAACGCCTATCCCTTCGCTGGTTCAGTTTGCGGCCCAACACCAAACTACCTACAAAATGGTGAAGCTTCTTAACCCCTGGCTTCGTGGCAAGTCGCTGCCGAACCGATCGGGTAAAAGCTACACCCTCCTTCTTCCTGTTGTTTCGTCCGAAGGTAATGCCGACGATGAGTGAGTTAATGCCACAACTGAATCAGATTAAGGTTGAGGGTGCCAGGGAGCACAACCTCAAAAATGTGGATGTCTCCATCCCGCATAAAAGCCTCACTGTGATTACCGGCCTGAGTGGCAGTGGTAAGTCGTCGTTAGCGTTCGATACCATTTATGCCGAAGGTCAGCGTCGGTATATGGAGACCCTTTCGGTCTATGCCCGGCAGTTTATGGGCGATATGGAGCGACCCGATGTAGACCGAATCACCGGACTCAGCCCTGTGATTGCCATCGAACAGAAGACGGTGAGCAAGAACCCCCGCAGTACAGTAGGAACCATCACCGAAATCTATGATTTTCTCCGTCTGCTGTTTGCCCGGGCCTCTGTGGCCTACTCTATGAATACGGGTCAACAGATGGTTCGTTACACAGATGTGCAGATTCTGGAGCGGATGACCGAAGCTTTTTCCGGCCGCCCGGTCTGGATTCTGGCACCGATTGTACAGGGCCGGAAGGGGCACTATAAAGAGCTGTTTGAACAGGTTCGAAAAAAGGGTTTTCTCTATGTCAGGGTAGATGGCGAGATTAAGGAGTTGGTGCACGGGATGCGGATAGATCGCTACAAAAGCCATTTTATCGAGATTGTCATCGACAAGTTTGGCATGGATCAGGTAGATGAGAAGCGGCTGCGCGACTCCTTGCAAATGGCTATGCGGATGGGAAAGGGTACCATGATGGTGGTCGATAAGGAATATGATACAGTACGTTACTATAGTCGGCATCTGATGTGTCCCACTACCGGGCTTTCGTATAACGAGCCGGCTCCTCACAACTTCTCTTTCAATTCGCCGCAGGGTGCATGCCCGGTTTGCAACGGTTTGGGAACCATTACCCGGGTAGACCGCGATAAAATGATTCCCAACCCGGCTCTCTCCATTCGCAAGGGAGGTTTGCTTCCGTTAGGCCCCTATAAAAGCAGTTTTATCTTTTCGCAGATAGAAGCAGTGGCCCGGAAATTTCAGGCCGATATCGACACTCCCCTGGGCGACTTTCCCGAAGAGGCTCTTAGTGCCATCCTTTACGGCACTGAGGAATCTTTCCGTGTGAAGAGTGGAGGGGGTGGCTCGGAGATTCGTTTTCTGGGTTTCGAAGGGGTGGTGAATTTCATTACCCAACAGCATACCGAGACCACCTCAAAGAAGGCACAGAAGTGGGCCGAACAGTTTCTGAGCCGTAAGGTTTGCCCCGAATGTGAAGGAGCCCGGCTGCGCAAAGAGTCGCTCTATTTCCGCATTCATAATCGCAATATTGCCGAGCTGGCCGCAATGGATATACGTTCGCTGCGCCAATGGTTTGGTGAGGTAGAGCCCCATCTTACTTCACGACAATGGGAGATAGCTTCCGAAATTGTAAAGGAGATTCAGACGCGGCTCGACTTTTTACTGGGCGTGGGGCTCGACTATCTCTCGCTCAACCTCTCTTCCTCTACGCTTTCGGGGGGCGAAAGCCAACGAATCCGACTGGCCACCCAGATTGGTTCGCAACTGGTGAATGTACTCTACATTCTTGATGAACCCAGTATCGGACTCCATCAGCGCGACAACCACCGTCTGATAGACTCGCTTAAACAACTTCGCGACTCGGGGAATACCGTTTTGGTGGTCGAACACGATCGCGATATGATTCTTTCGGCCGATTACGTAGTTGATATGGGCCCTTTTGCGGGCCGAAAAGGGGGGAAGGTGGTGGCTCAGGGTACCCCTTCGGAGATTCTTTACTCCGGCTCGCTTACTGCCCAATATCTCAATGGCGAGCGGGAGATTGCCCTGCCCTCCGAACGCCGGAAGGGTAACGGCCATTTTCTTACCATTCGGGGTGCGTCGGGTAATAATCTGAAAGATATAGATGTAGCCTTTCCTCTGGGTACACTGATCTGTGTAACCGGTGTCTCGGGAAGCGGAAAATCTACCTTGATTAACGACACCCTTCAGCCGGCCCTCAGTCAGCACTTTTACCGATCGGTGCGTGATCCGTTGCCCCATAAAGCCATTGAGGGGATAGAACAGATAGACAAGATTATCCAGGTAGATCAATCGCCACTGGGCAGAACGCCTCGCTCCAATCCGGCCACCTATACCGGCGTTTTTACTGAGATCCGTAATCTTTTTGCAAACATTCCCGAGTCGAAAGTACGCGCTTACGGTCCCGGTCGTTTCTCCTTTAATGTAAAAGGTGGGCGTTGCGAAACCTGTCAGGGTGCGGGATTGAAGACCATTGAGATGAATTTTTTGCCCGATGTCTATGTGGAGTGTCCCGATTGTGGCGGAAAACGGTATAATCGCGAAACCCTCGAAGTGCGTTACAAAGGGAAAAACATTGGCGAGGTGCTCGATATGACCATCAACATGGCCGTTGAGTTTTTCGGACAGATGCCCTCCATCTATCCCATTCTGAAATCATTGCAAGATGTGGGTTTGGGTTATGTGCGTTTGGGTCAGCCATGCACAACCCTTTCGGGCGGAGAGAGTCAGCGGGTAAAACTGGCAACCGAACTCTCGAAACGCGATACCGGAAACACCCTTTACGTGCTCGACGAACCCACCACCGGCCTCCATTTTGAAGATGTCCGGGTTCTCCTTGATGTACTTCAACGTCTGGTAGAGAGGGGCAACACCGTTCTCGTTATCGAACACAACCTCGATGTTATTAAAACCGCCGACTACATCATCGACCTTGGCCCCGAAGGCGGTAGCGGCGGCGGCCGGTTACTTTGCGCAGGCACCCCCGAACAAATTGCCACCTGTCCCAACAGCCACACAGCGCCCTTCCTCCGGGAAATCCTGCAACTTGTTTGAACTTCGCCCCCAAAATCCTACCTTTACAACATTAGCGCGCACCAGAGCACAAGAGCACCAGAGCATTCGCGCATAGCGCAGCACTAAAGCATTCACCATTCACCACTCACCATTCACCATTCACCATTAACCATTAACCCTTCCATGATTAACGATTCTCACAACGACGACTCCCTCATTAAAGACGCTTTTGAGCAGAAGAGCTGGAATGAGATTAAAACCGACGACTCCTGGCGTATTTTTCGTATTATGGGAGAGTTTGTCGACGGGTTTGACCGTTTAGCAAAAATTGGCCCCTGTGTCTCGATATTTGGTTCGGCCCGTACTCGTCCCGACGATCCCTATTACATTCTGGCCGAAGAGATTGCCTACAAACTAACCCGTTTGGGTTATGGGGTAATTACGGGTGGCGGAGGTGGAATTATGGAGGCGGGCAACAAAGGGGCAAAGAGAGGAAAAGGTTGTTCGGTGGGTTTAAATATCGAGCTCCCTCATGAGCAGAACGCCAACCGATATATCGATCCCGAGAAATCGATCTCATTCGATCACTTCTTTGTGCGCAAAACCATGTTTGTGAAGTATGCGCAGGGTTTTATTGCCCTTCCCGGCGGCTTTGGCACCTTTGACGAACTGTTTGAATCGCTAACACTGATTCAGACTCGCAAAGTTGGCCGATTTCCCATTATTATGGTAGGGTCCGATTATTGGGGTGGCCTGGTGGAGTGGATCAAAAAAGTAGTATTAGAGCGTCATCACTATGTAAGTCCCGAGGATCTTGATCTTTTCAGGGTGGTTGATACAGCCGACGAAGCCGTGAAAATTATCGAAGAGTTCTATTCACGCTACCTCCTCTCGCCCAACTTCTAATCTTTCCTGTTTGGAAGTAACGTCCTGTTTGGAAGTAACGTCCTGTTTGGAGGCTAACCGCCTCTTCAACAAGATAGGTTTGTCGACCCATTCACGCTCTCATTCACTAAAAGAGGAGAACTCGCTACGCTCAAACAGCTCCTCTTTTTAGCGTTCATTGATAGCGATGGGGCCCCGCCAAACCTCTCCGCTGTCTCAGAGGCAGTTACCTCCAAACGGCCAGCCTTCTACGGCCCCCAATCACTGGGCGCGCAGCGCAGCACTCGAAGCGCATCCGCGCTTCGAAGCACTAGAGCATTAGAGCACCAGAGCACTATCCCTCCGCGCTTCGAAGCACCAGAGCACTACCCATCCGCGCTTGCGCGTGCTAAATCATTCACCATTTCGCGCGCAGCGCATTAACCATTCACCATTTGCGCACTGATGCGCCAAAGCGCATCAGTGCGCACGAAATCCACATGCAGCACAACTCTCCTCCATACCCGGTTTACCGGTACAGGTAATGGATTCGCCTTTCTTGGGAGTACAGATACCCTGGCAGAGTGATTTTTCGTCGCGGGCGCATCCAATGCCCCGGGCCTGCATGTGCGGGTTGTGTTCGAGATGGGTATTGGGGAATTTTCCGCCCTTTACCAGTAACATCCTAATGGCCAGTCCGGCAACGGCAATCCCCATAAAAATCGATGTGATAATAAACAGAGTCAGCATCACTTATATATTTAGTGTTCCAAGATTTTGGCGCCGGATTTCGGCACATATTACAGCAGTTGCTACTGCTACATTTAACGATTCGGAGGTCTCTGCCCCCGGCGGGAAGGGAGGTATGAACAGATGACGGTTGATATATCGGGCAGTTTCCGGAAGAATGCCCTTCGATTCATTTCCCATCACCACTACTCCGGGAGCGGCAAAAGATGTGCCATACAGATTTTCGCCCTGTAAAGAGGCTCCGTATACAGGCACATCGGGGGCCAAAAGTGCTTTCTGCGAAAAGAAGGCCGAGGCCGTAAGTGTGTGTACAGCAACACGGGTAATAGCACCCATGGTTGCTTGCACCACTTTGGGCTGAAATGCGTCGGCCGAACCGGGCGTGCAAACCACCTGCCTGATACCGAACCAATCGGCAATTCGAAGAATAGTCCCCATATTGCCCGGATCTTGCACGGTATCGAGAAAGAGACTCCACTCGTCAAAAAGGTGTCGGGAGAGGGGGGGTGTTTGCGGCTTTCGTACAACCGCCACCACATAACGGGGGCTTTTCAGCAGAGATATCCTCTGTAACTCGGTAGGTGATACCTGAATTACATTGTGAGGGAGGCTCCATTGCCGTTCGGCACAGAGCGTAAGCCAGTCGGCTGTAGCATAGAGCAGATCGATAGGCCAGCCGGCGGCAAGGATCTCGCCAACCAGCTTATCCCCTTCGGCGGGAAAAGTGCCCGAAAGATCTCTTTCCTTCTTGTTTTCCAGCGCCTTAACCTGTTGAACTTGCTTTTTAGTGAGCATCTTTAGCTATGCAGTAACGGTTGTCAAAGATAAAGCATTATTTTTGCCTGAACTTGCCTCTTTTTTGATAATTCCTCAACCGGTGCGGAGACTACTTTTCCTTTTCTCTTCTATAACGCTCTCGCTTCTGCTTCTTGCGGGTTGTCAACCTGCTCGAAGGATTCCTTCCGATCGGTATCTGCTGAACCGGGTTGAAATTCGAGTTGCCGGCAGGGAGGTGAAACAGTCGGATTTGCGACCCCATTTACAGCAAGCCTCTAACAAGCGGGTGTTAGGCGGGCGTTTTCATCTCTGGCTCTATAATCGCTCTAATCTCTCCAAAGAGACCCGGTTTCAAAAAGGATTGAGGTCGGTGGGAGAGGCTCCCGTGTTATGGGACGATGATCTTACCCGGAAGAGCAATGCTCAGTTGCTGCGCTATCTCGAAACCAAGGGGTTTTACAGTGCTACG
>JBFWIG010000168.1:0-5944 GCA_050256115.1 Bacteroidales bacterium
GCTGTTAGACCATGCAGAGGCCCCTGTTTTGTAAGCGATCAGTGCCTTGGGCGTGGATTTATAGAGATCCCAGTAGGCCTCATCAACGGCTTCGATCCGCTCCATCCGGATGGGGAGATCACTATCCCAGTCGGTGCAATTGTCAACATCCGACAATCCCGGAAATTCTGCACTCAGATGTCCGTCGCTAACCCAATCGTCAATGCTGCAAATTTGCTTTACCACAAAGGCCAAATGCTCTTCGGTAAGCGATTTGAGCCTTCCGGCCACAAAGTAGGTGAGCCGGACAGTATCGCCCACCCGGGCGCCCAGCCGTTCGGCGGCAACATCCGATAGCAGAATCTCGTTTTCGGCAAGGGTATCGGATAGGTATTGGTCTATAGCGGTAACAAAGGAGTAGGGGATGCTCTTTCCGGTACGAGGGCTGGAGAGATCGTTTACAAAGTAGGAGAAGAGGCGGTTCACCTTGCCCAATTTGGGCGTCAGTTTATCGGTAACATGCGAGGGGATAAAGAGTTGTTCGCTGCTGATTTCGCGCCAGGAGCCCCTGTCGGTTACCCGAAGACCCGATTGCAAGGCACTCCATCCCGGAAGCGTTCCATCCGTGATAGGTTCGGGGCTTAAAAGCAGGTTGCTGCGCCCTTCGGCCTTCAGGGCCTCGCCCATCTCGGTTTTCGGGATAAATAGATTGAGCGGTCGTGCCTGTTCGTTGCGAAGGGAGAGGTTGGCACCCTGTTCGTTTTGGGCAATGGCCTTTACTGTGAGGCGGAGACTGGTGGTGTACTGGCTGGTAACAAAGAGCGATCCCGAGGGAATCAATCCGCTCGAAGGGAGGCGGACCACCAAATCGTCGCCCGCTTTTACGCCAAGTTCGTCGGCGGTTCGCTGGTTAATCACCACCTCCGACGGTTGAGGAATGGGAGGCGGCAAAAGGGTGACCGATGCAAAGGTAGTGTCGATTCCCCAAACATCTACGGGCACCAGGGCTCCCCCGGAAGGGCTCTGTACAAAGCCGTTACTGTAGATCACAGCCGCCGGACTCTGCAAATAGAGCGCCTCGGCCGAAACGTGCGAAGGCAAAACTCCGGAGCCGGTATCGGCCAGATAACCCGATCCGGCCGACACAACCGCCTGAATCTTTTGCAGACGCTCGTTTACCCGCTGAACCAGGGTATAGGTTACAGAGTCGCCAATAATCAGGCTTCCTGTAATCACGGCACTGGCCAGCATAACTGCCAGCCCTGCCAGTAGGTAATACCTCCGGTAATAGCGGATATTTTGCAGCAGGGTGTGGCGACGGTTCATACTATCAAGTTACTGAAGATGCAGTTTTCCCTCTTCGAGGGCATAGGTTTTACGGGCAGCCTGCGCTATTCTTTGCGAGTGGGTAACCAGTACCACGGCTGCGCCTTCGCTCTGCTGTAATTCTGAAAGAAGGGCAACCACCCCGTTGGCTGTACGGGCATCGAGCGAACCGGTAGGTTCGTCGGCCAGGATGAGAGCCGGTTTCATCATCAGTGCCCTGCAGATGGCTACTCTTTGGCACTCTCCGCCGGAAAGTTGCATAGGCATACGACCGGAAAGCGAATCCATGGCAGTCTTCCCGAGCAGATAGATGGCACGCTCAATGTGAGCCGGGGTAGCCGTTTTTTGCTGTGCAAGTACCGGAAGCAATACATTCTCCAGCACCGTAAATTGGGGTAAAAGTTTATGATCCTGAAAAATAAATCCCACCGAGCCGTTTCGGTAGGCCGACAACTCCTCTTCCGATCGGTTATAGAGCGACTCTCCCTTAAAGAGAAGGGTGCCGGAAGTGGGAGCCATCATGCCTCCCAAAAGCTGCAGCAGTGTGGATTTTCCCGATCCCGAAGGGCCTGTTACCGCAATATAACCCTTCTCTTCCAGTTGCAGGTCTACCCCTTGCAGCACATGGTTGTCGGCACCCGTGTGGATATAGGTTTTTGTGATTTGTTGCAGTTCTGTCAGTATCATGTTATTCCCTTTTTTCTGCGCTTTCGCGGTAAAACTGTTCGAGTGCCTTTGCCATGGCTTCCGCTCCAAACCGGGTTGCGGTGGCCGTGAGTGCTTCGGTCTGCATGGTATGGAATTCCGGTTTATTGCTGAGAAGTTGCTCCAGTTCGGAGGCCAGCTTTTCGGGGGTATTGGGCAGATAGACCCTCCCTGCCTTGCCAATTACCTCGGCCGATGAACCTGTGTCGGGCATAAGTGCCGGGGTGCCCGTGGCAAATCCTTCGGCCAGATAGAGCCCGAAGGCCTCCTCAAAACGCAACGGTACTGCCAGAACCGATACATTCATCAAAAATTGGGTTTTATCGGTGCGAAGAAACTCACCCTCATCTATCGAGACAAATTGGGCATAGGGTGCCAATAGTTTGTGCACCCGCTTCATAAAGCGGGCATCGTCACGGGTACTGCCTCCCGCCACATGTAACCGGAGGGAGGGTAGCCTATTCTTTTTCTTAAGCAAGACAAAGGCCTCTGCCAGAATATCCAGTCCGTTGGCCTCGTTCATGCGCGACAAAAAACCGATAACCGGAGGATTGAGCGCTTTTACCCCGCTTTGGAAGGCGGGTGGAAGAGGTGCTTCGGGCGTGGGGCGAAAGAGCGGTTTACCGGTCCATCCTGTGGGTATCACGCTAATGGGGGCCAAAGCCGGAAGCCGGGTCATCATCTTCTCCTTATAGAAGGTGCTCGGTGTTACCAAACCATCCAGATAGCGGCGTTGATTCACAATACCTTGCCATGCCCGGCTCCGGTAAGGCTCTTCCATCAGATCTATCCAGCTGTCTTCATCTTGTAACGAACAGACTACCGGAATATTGACTCTTTTTTTGAGTAGAGGTGCCAGACCAATGATCAGCGTATTCGAAAGGTGAATCACCTCGGGATTTTCGGTTTCAATCCAATCAATCAATTTTTCGGCCTCTTTCCGGAAGGCACTGTTTCCTCCTTCGATCATGGAGAGGGTATGCTCTTCGAGCCCTTTTACCCGAGTGCTCCCGGCCATTCTTGCCGCCAGTCGTAAAAAAAAAGGGCGATTGAGCCAGCGCTCCAGCCAGCCCGGGAGTCCTTGATTCCGAAACCACTGTTGCGACACAAAAAAGGCAATTGCCCCAAAAAAGAGAGGAGGCCTTTTGGGAGTACCCGATCCGCTTTCGGCGGGAGATACCTCCTGAACCGGAAGATAGAGCGGCATCAGGATAACCTCGTGTTTTTGTGCCAACAGAGCGCGGGCATAGGTGTTGTCGCGAAGGCAGTTGCCGCAGTAAAAAGAGTCGCCCGATCCGGTGGTAATAATCAGTATCTTCATAGCGGGCAGTTGTTACGGTTTCAACGCAGAAGCGTTGCCAAAGCAAAAGAGCGTCCCCTTAGAGGTAAGTAGATAAAATCGGTCATCAACCACGGCGGGCGAGGCGGTGATCATCTCGCCGGCATCCCACGACCACTGCTTTGCCCCGGTTTTTGCATCCAGGATAAAGACCTTCCCGTTTTTTGTGCAGATCAGCACCTTGTCATCGGCCACAACCGGGGAGCTTTCGCACGCATCGCCCAAAAGGTACGACCAAACCACTTTTCCGTTCCCTTTGTCAATGCAGTAAATCTTATTATCGTCGGAGGTAAAGATCAGGTGATTGCCATCGATAGCCGGAAGAGCTACATACGATCCGTTATCGGTTGCCGGTGAAAAAAGTTTTGTGCGGGTGGTGTCGTTTACTGCAATCCGGTAGATCGTACCGTTGTAGTCGCCCACAAAGAGTCGATTTTCGTCGAAGACGGGGGATGAAGGAATATAGACCTCCAGTTCGGTGCTGCCAATCTCCAGCCCGGTTTCAATGTCTACCACCCTTACAAAGGCATCACATCCGCCAAAGGCAATGAGCGACCCCGATACGGCTGCAGCACCATTCAGGTAGTATCCCGACTCGAACTTACGGATCAGAGCCCCTGTTTCGGCATTCAGACAGTAAAAGAAGTAGTCGTAACTTCCAAAGAGGAGAATCGATACATCACCCTGTCGGGTAAGATTGGCCGAACCGGAAATCTGCCCTTCAGTGGCATAACTCCATTTAATTTGTCCGGTTTGCAGCGAAACCGCAATCATCCGCCCGTCGATGGTACCTACATAGGCAATTGAATCGTTGAGCAGCAACGACGCCTCCACTGCCGTATCGAGGTTAAGAGAGAAACACGCTTCGCCTTCGGAATCTACGCCCTTAATAAACCCTCTCCGGTCGCACCAATAGATCCTGTTATTGGCTACTACCGGCGATGCAACGGTTCGGGAGTTGGTTTTTACACTCCATAGCAGTGTAGGCTCTTGGGGCAACGTGGCAGAAGTACGGCCCTGCAGCGAAGGATCGCCGCGAAAGATAGGCCAGCTGTTTTTTTGCCCGGCTGCTTCGGATCCATTTTTTGATGAGGGTACAGAGCAGCCCGAAAAGAGCCACATCAGTGTGAGCGCACAAAGTGCAGCAAGAGAACTACCTGAAAGTGGAAGCGGCTTCATGGTGCAGGAGGTATTATACCGCCCCTCTCCCCGTCAGACAGAGGGCCCCTGTAGGGCAGAGGGTGGCAATGGTTTCGGGTACATTGGGCGCATTCTCTTGTGGGATAACTACCACCATTTCGAATCCACGGTATTGGAAAGTGGCTCCGTTTGTGGTGTTATAGACACAGAGACCGCACGAGATGCATTTGGCCGGTTCAAACCAGAGAGCTCCGTGCAGATGTTGCCGACCCACTTTTCGTTTGCTCTCTTTGTTGAAAATGGAGGCTGTACACCCCAGGTAAGAGCTGTGACTGCGAAGCCGGCAATCCTCTTTGGCGTCGCAGTCGCAAAAGAGACATCCGGTGGCGTTATTATAGAGTGGACTTTCGCGCAGTTTCTCCTTTTCGGAGGTGTCGAGTTTAAAAAAGGTAGATTGAAACCGATAATAGGGATTCTCAACCGGATGCAGAACCTCGGGAAGCGGTGCGGGAAGGGTGTGTCGGTGTACCTGAAGGGCCGTTTTTATGCCCTCTTCCACCAGTCGTGCGGGATGTTTCACTTTGTAGCGAACCGAAAACGGGGCATCCGGTTGCCAGCTTCCGCCTCCGGCCTCGATCACGGCATCGAACCACTCGAGCTGCGGCGATTTTTCGCCCAACGCAAACCGGATACCCGCTTTACGCAGCACATCCAATTCGTACTGCAGGATATCGTCGGGTAAGGCGGAGCCATCCGCCAGATGGGGTCTTACTGCACGCTCTTCGGCATCGAAGATGGTAACCTCCCAACCGAGGCGCATCAGCTGCCAGGCAACGCCCAGCGACGCAGGGGTAGAGGGGCCCACAGCCGCCTTTTTCCCGTTTTTAGGAAGCGTGCTTGGCAGAAGCATATCCTTATCTTCGCGCACCAGCCGTTTTTTGATCTCGCGGATGGGAACCGCTTTCTCTATTTCGGCTCTTCGGCAGATGTTTTCGCAGGGTGCCTTGCAGATAAAGCAGAGCGATGCGGGAAAAACCAGGTCGTTTCGAAGCAGCAGAAGGGCCTTGTCGTTTTGTCCCGCTTCTATATAACGGTTCATGGCGGCAATGTCGAGCGAACCGGGGCATGCCCTGCGACAGGGGGCTTCGCAATCGGCCCGGTGATCGCTTAAAAGCAGTTCGAGTGCCGATTTTCGGATGGCCGAAATCTCGGGATTTTCCGAAGCAATATCCATCCCATCTTGTGCCAGGGAGGAGCAGGAGGGAAGTATCTGTCCGTTGGCACAGTTCTTTACCGCACACACCATACAGGAGGCTTTGTGAACAGCCCCCTCCTTAAAACAGAGGGTGGGAATAAAGATCCCGTTGCGGGAGGCAACCGTAAGAATGGTTTCGCCCGGGGTGAAGGCATACGGTTTTTTGTCTATATAGAGTTGAGCGCTCATGATCTTCTCTT
>JBFWIG010000169.1:0-5891 GCA_050256115.1 Bacteroidales bacterium
CCAACCGGGCATGACCCTCTCGAACGAGCCGGCGCTATACCGAAAGGGGTTGTATGGAATCCGCAATGAAAATGTAATGTGTGTAGTGCCGGACCAAGCCAACGAGTTTGGCCGTTTTCTCCGGTTCGAAATCCTGACACTCTGCTTTATTGATACAAAGCCTCTTTTGCCCGAATTGCTTGCCCCCTGGCAGATTGAGTGGCTGAATAGCTATCAGCAAAGGGTCTATACTGAACTTTCCCCTTTTTTGGACGAGGAGGAACGGCGTTGGCTGGCTGCCCGAACGGCTCCTTTTGCTATAAAGGAAGATTAATTTGTATCTTTATGGCTCCAAAAATCTGTTGCATTACTCTTGGTTCTTATGAAAATATCGAAGCTGTTTGCGTCATCGCCCCGAACCTACTCTTTCGAGTTTTTCCCGCCCAAAGATGAGATATCTGCGGTAGATTTCGGGATTAATGTCGGGCAGCTTATTAACCTTTCGCCCTCTTTTGTATCGGTAACCTATGGCGCAGGGGGATCGAGCCGCGAACGCACCTTTGCGCTGGTAGATTATCTGCAGAACCGTGTGGGTATGAGGACTATGGCGCACTATACCTGCGTGAATGCTACCCGGAGCAAGATCTACGACGATCTGTCGGCACTCCGGGCTGCCGGTATCGTTAATTTGATGGCACTCAGAGGCGACCCGCAAAAGGGGCAGGAGAACTTTCAGGTACAGGAGGACGGTTTTGCCCATGCCGCCGATCTGATTGCCTGGAGTCGGGAACATTTTGACTTTTGCATAGGTGCTGCGGCCTATCCGGAGGTACACCCTGAAGCACTCTCGGCAACAGAGGATTTAGCGGCTTTAAAAGGCAAGGTTGATGCGGGAGCTGATTTTTTGATAACTCAGCTTTTCTTTGATAATCAGCGTTATTTCCAGTTTGTACAGGCTGCCAGGGATGCCGGGATTACATGCAGAATTATCCCCGGAATTATCCCGATTACTGCCTATCAACAGCTTGCCCGATTTACTGCGATGAGCCGGGCCGGAATTCCCGATTCACTGCGTGCCGATATGGAGACCTATAGAGATAATCCGGCTAAAATTACCCAAATCGGGATGGATTTTGCCATACGTCAGTGCAGAGATCTCTTGATGATGGGTGCGCCCGGACTCCATTTTTACACGTTGAACAAATCGAGGGCTACCGTCGAAATTTTCCAGACGCTTTTGCGCTAGCCCGCCCTGTGCACCCTATGCTTTACATTTGCTAATCATCTTAGAGAGGCGGTTGGCCAGATAGTGATTGGCAATAGAGAGAGTCTCCAAAATTTTTACCGACTCTACCTTGTACTCATCGGCCTGCTCGCGGGTGCGATACCCGGGACGATTGTGCAGGTTTACAATGCGGTCGGCCAATTTTACGATCCAAATTTCGTAAGGCTGGCGCATAATTCGCTCCAGGCTGTCTGTAATCTGATCTTTTCTTGGAAGTTCCGGATTTCGGCTAAGGGCAAGAACGCCGTCGGCCACCTGCTGTCCAAAATCATCCTTCAGGGCTTGGTACGAAGTGTTGGTGTCTTCGAGTACATCGTGCAGGAAGGCCACCTTCAGCGCGAAGTCGATATCGAAGTTGTTCATGGCGTGATGTGCCTCCATCACCTCCATAGCTACGTTCACCACATGAACCATGTAGGTTATGGGTGCATGGGGCATTTGCTGATCCCTGTGACAGCGGGCTGCATAGTCGGAAAGGGAATAAAAAAGGTCCTGAATCATACAAAGGGGCATTATGTGCTGGAGCCAATGCCGAATATACCAATTTTTGTATAAAAATGTAACATCTCTTGCCTCTTTTTTATACCTTCGGTCTTATATGGCTCTGTGTGGGCCTTTACTATCTCTCTGTTTACTTACTTAACTACCTGCTATGTCTAGAAAATTGAAACCCTTTTGCCTCTTTTCGGTTGTGGGGTGCTTCGTTTTCCTGTTCGGCTGTGCCCCTGTTGCCACCGAAACGGAACGTGAGCTCTTTACTCATGATTGGAAATTCCGGATGGGCGACCCCGACAGCGTTGAAAGAGTGCCGCTTGCTACGATGCGTGAGTGGATGGCTCCTACCGGTGATTATCTGCTTGATTCTGTGCCTGAACGCAACTTTTCGGCCGATTCGGTGATGAATTTTCTCTTTGCCGAGCCCCGATTTGTGGATACCACCTGGCGTTCGCTCGATTTGCCCCATGATTGGGGCGTGGAGTCGGATTTTGATATCCGGCTTTCGGGAAGCACCGGAAAGCTCCCTTTTTTCGGGGTGGCCTGGTATCGTAAAAGTTTTGATCTGCCGTCTTCGGACCGGGGTAAGAAAATCTATCTCGATATCGATGGAGCCATGTCGTATGCACTGGTTTGGCTTAACGGGAAGTTTGTGGGCGGTTGGCCATACGGCTATGCCTCTTGGCGACTCGATCTGACCCCTTACCTGAAGCCCGGTGGCAATAATCAACTGGCAATTCGTCTCGACAACCCCCGAAACTCTTCGCGCTGGTATCCCGGCGGCGGGCTCTACCGCAATATCTGGCTGGTGAAGTCGAACCCTGTGCACATAGCCCAATGGGGGGTTGCCATAACCACTCCCTATGCTACCCGTGATTCTGCTGCGGTTGGGGTGAAGGTTCAGGTAGAGAATACCAAGAAATCGGGTGCCAACGTCTCGGTAAAAACTTCGATCTATGCGCTCGACAAGGAGGGTAAATTATTGGGCGAACCGGTTGCTGTTGGGCAAACCGATGCCGCTTCCGTTCGCGGTGGCGATGTGACATCTTTTGAACTGGCACTCTCCATTCAGAAGCCCGCTCTCTGGAATTTGCGCAATCCTAACCTCTATTGTGCCGTTAACGAACTTTTCAAGGGCGAACAACGGATAGATCGTCAGGAGGTGAAATTTGGTGTTCGGACCATTGAGTATCATGCCGAAAGGGGCTTTCTGCTAAATGGTCGCAGAGTGCAGATGAACGGGGTTTGCAACCACCACGATATGGGGGCGCTCGGCTCGGCTGTTCATGTGCGCGCATTGGAGCGGCAGATAGAGATCCTTCAGGAGATGGGTTGTAATGCCATCCGCACCAGCCACAATATGCCTGCTCCCGAGTTGCTCGAGCTGGCCGACAGAATGGGTATGCTGATTATGGTGGAGTCGTTCGACTGTTGGGCCAGGGGCAAGACCCGCGAAGATTACGGACAGGCATTTACAGATTGGCACGAAAAAGATATGCGCGCTATGGTTCGCCATTACCGTAACCACCCCTCTGTGGTGATGTGGAGTATCGGGAATGAGATCAGCGAGCAGGGACGGCCTGATGAGTTTTACATTGCAGCCCGTTTAACGGAAATTGCCAAACAGGAGGATCCTACCCGCCCCACTACTGCCGGATGCAACAACCAGAATGCCGGCTTTAACGGCTTCTCTAAGAATTTCGACCTGATGGGGTATAACTACAAACCCCATATCTACGAAACATTCCATGCGCAAAACCCCACCCAGCCGGTGTATGGCAGTGAAACCGCCTCCTGTATCAGCTCGCGTGGCGAATATTTCTTCCCTGTTTCGGACGACAAATCGAAGGGCGCGCAAAATTTTCATATGAGTTCGTACGATCTCTATGCTCCCTCATGGGCCACGCCGCCAGACTGGGAATTTGCTTCGCAAGACAAAAACCGTTTTGTGTTTGGCGAGTTTGTTTGGACAGGTTTCGACTATTTGGGCGAGCCTACCCCGTATAATGGAGATATGACCAACCTGCTCAACTTTACCGATCCCGCCGAAAAGGCGAAAATGCAGGTGATTCTCGATTCGTTGGGTCGTATCCGGGTGCCCTCCCGCAGCTCCTATTTTGGCATCATAGACCTTGCCGGCTTTAAGAAAGACCGCTTCTACATTTATCAGGCTAAGTGGCGCCCCAATGTACGCATGGCGCACATTCTGCCCCACTGGAACTGGCCCGAAAGGGTAGGGCAGGTTACCCCTGTTCATGTCTATACTTCGGGCGACGAGGCTGAGCTCTTCCTGAACGGCCGTTCGCTGGGTAAAAAGAAGAAGGGAGAGTTTGAATATCGTATCCGCTGGGACGATGTTCGGTATGTGCCGGGCGAACTGAAAGTGGTTGCCTACAAGGGCGGTCGTGAATGGGCCACCGAGACGGTAAAGACCACCGGTGCCCCCTCGAAGCTCCTCATGACTCCCGATAAGACCCACATTCAGGCCGATGGAACCGATCTCTGTTATATAACCGTGGCCGTGGCCGATAAAGACGGACTCACCGTTCCGCGTTCCAAGAATCGGGTTACCTTCACCATCTCGGGTCCGGGCGAGATTGTGGCCACCGACAATGGCGATCCCACCTGTCTGGAATCTTTTAAGCTCCCTGAACGCGATGCCTTCAACGGCCTTTGCCTTGCCATTATCCGTACCAAACGGGGCGAACCGGGCGAAATCTCCGTTACAGCCACTGCAGACGGACTCACCGAGGCATCGGTGATGATTTGGGCGGATGACAAAAGTGAAGCGCTTTGATAGTGCTTTAGTGCTCTAGTGCTCTAGTGCTCTAGCGCTCTAGTGCTCTAGTGCTCTAGTGCTCTAGTGCTCTAGTGCTCTAATGCTTTAATGATTGGTTTTCTGTTGGTTTGAAGCAGTAGTGTTTAGGTGTTGCTGATTGATGCGTGAGGGGTGATGGCGTGATGTGGATGAATTTCCAAATCACGCCATCGCTTTTTGTTATTGAAAGTGTTCATGAAAATGCATCATGAATAACACCGGGTTGGCATCTTCGGATATCTTGTCTAAGCCTTGATTTCGAAGGATCTCGATGTATTTGGTGATGCCTGGACTGTTTTCGATAGCTGTTTTTTGTTCCGAAATGAGTTTTGCTACCTCTCTGAGTTGACCTGTCGGAAGCCATGAGATGAGGCAGGAGTCTGTGGCAAATAGTATATTGACGGGTACAAAACCGAAAGCGAGGTTGTCTTTCCATGATTTGTAATGGTAAACAAAGGGTCTTTTTTTTGATGAATAGTAGGAATAATACCGTCCCTTATAGACGTATTGGAATCCTAACACGGATTCGGTTTCAAAGTAATCGGAGAGTAATGTGCAATAGGGGGATTTGTAGATAAAGGTGAGTTCTGGTTCTTGCCCGAGTTGTCTAATCCAATCGGGTGTGATCTTTTTCTTTCCGAAATCGACATAGCTCTTTGCAAGCAGTTTTGTGGGGGTTATTTCAAAGATTGTATCCCCTAAAAATTCGTTGAAGTACATCGTTGCCGTTTCATTTCTTGAGTTAAAGCGGTTATTCCGGGTAGCAAACCCTTTGAAATCTTTGTTAATGGGCAGATATTCATTCAGGCTCTTTGTCGGGGTAAAAGTTCTTAGGTTATTCACAGCCCCATTGAGATATATGTTGTACCCATAGGTGCAGAAGGTATCGCTGGTTATCAACGCCTCGGGTTCTTTTCCATTACATTTTTCTTCTTTGACAAACCGACCGTCTTCGATTCTGTAGTATAGCACTTTGAGTCCAGTCATTGCTGCAATGCAGGCTTGTTGTTGGTCGATGTAGATGTTTCTTAGTTCCAGATATTCTCCCGGACCATTTCCCACCGCAGAAATCTTGAATCGATACTTCCCGTTGAGATCAAACGCGAAAATAGATTTCGATAGCTTATCTAGAATGTAATAGCACGTGTTGTAAAGAATCAATTCGTCGATCGATCCGAGCAGACTATTCTGTGAGGTTTCTAACGGGACAAAAGAGTATTGAGAAAATATCTCTGATGCGAGCCCGGTGGTTAGGGCATGATCAGGATCTACCTGTATCGTTCGTAAATTTTCTACCTCTGAAATCGACAATTT
>JBFWIG010000170.1:0-5890 GCA_050256115.1 Bacteroidales bacterium
CGATTCTTGCCAAGCGGATCGGGTAGGAAGGTAACGCGTTTATAGATGTAGGCAACGCCATGGCCTTCGCAAAAGCGGGAGAGAGCCTCCGAATCGACACCGTAATCGATGGTATCCATGGCAATGTGCGCTGCTACCACCGAAAACCGGGGATTGTTGGCTTTTTGCATTTGGCCAAGCATCTCTATCAGCGCCATAGAATCTTTCCCTCCCGATAAACCCACCAGGATTTTGTCGGAATCGTCAATTAAATGGTAGTCACGGCAACTGTTCCAGACCTCTCTGAAAATTTGCTCTCCGGTTTGCAAAGGCAATGCTGTTATAGAAGCAATCAAGCGCCCTAAGGCTGCAGAATTTACAGTTCGAGATCTGCGTTGTGCAACTCATGCCAGGGAAGCCCCCTGAGGTTGAGTTGTTCCATAAAGGGATCGGGATCGAACTCTTCTACATTGAATACGCCGGGTTTTTTCCATTTGCCCTGCAGATAGAGCATGGCACCAATCATAGCAGGAACACCGGTGGTGTAGCTAACACCCTGAGTGCCGGTCTCTTTGAAGGCATCTTGATGGAGGCAGTTATTGTAGATATAGTAGCTCTTCTCTTTGCCATCTTTTATTCCTCTGATGCGGCATCCGATAGAGGTCTCTCCGGTGTAGTTTTCGCCCAGATCGCCCGGATTGGGTAATACCGCTTTCAGAAACTGGATGGGTACAATTTGCATCCCTTCGTAGAGAACGGGCTCAATGCCGGCCATTCCAATATTCTGAATCACACGAAGATGGGTAAGATACTCCTGCCCAAAGGTCATCCAGAAGCGCGCTCTTTTCAGGGTGGGATAGTTCTTTACAAGCGATTCGAGCTCTTCGTGGAAGATCAGATATGACTCTTTCGGCCCGATATTGGGGTAGGTGAGGGGTTTGTGAATTTCGTGAGGTTCGGTGAAAACCCATTGCCCGTTTTCCCAATATTTGCCCTTTTGGGTCACCTCGCGGATATTAATTTCGGGGTTGAAGTTGGTGGCAAAGGGGTGGCCGTGGTCGCCGGCATTACAGTCGACAATATCGAGATAGTGGATTTCGTCGAAATGGTGCTTGGCGGCATAGGCGGTGAAGATGCTGGTTACACCGGGGTCGAATCCGCAACCCAGGATGGCGGTGATGCCGGCATCGCGAAAACGGTCGCGGTAGGCCCATTGCCATTTGTATTCGAATTTTGCCTCCTCTTTGGGTTCGTAGTTGGCTGTATCGAGATAGCTGGTGCCTGTAGCCAGGCAGGCATCCATAATGGTGAGATCCTGGTAGGGGAGCGCAACATTAACCACCAGATCGGGTTTGTGTTTCTCAATCAGCGCAATCAATTGCGCGGTATCGTCGGCATCAACCCCTTCGGTTTTGATTCGGTTTCCACCGATGGCCTTTGCAATTTTGTCGCATTTAGACTTGGTGCGGCTAGCCAGCACAATTTCGGTAAAAACTTGGGGCAATGCAGCCATTTTATGGGCAACAACAGTTCCAACACCGCCTGCCCCTATCAACAATACCTTCGACATGGTTAGAGTTTTGGGTTTAATAACTTGCGCCAAAGATCGATAAAAAATCAGAATAAGCCAAGTTGTTCACAACGAATCGTTCGGCTATCTTTGCATCCGACCCGATCTTCTTTTTATTTTCAGGGTTCACATAATGAGGTAATTATGGTATACGATTGGGGCGATTCAAACAGATGGAACTCCTATGCCGGCTACTTCCGGCGCACTTTTGGTGAGCGGTTGCAGAAGCTTACCATCGATGCTGGCTTCTCCTGCCCCAATCGGGATGGAACCGTGGGTACGGGAGGTTGCGGCTACTGTAATAACGACGCTTTTAACCCCTCCTATTGTCATCCGGCAAAAAGCATCGGTCAACAGATTGAGGAGGGTATCGCATTTCACGCTGTCCGCTATCGGAAAGCGACCCGATACCTGGCCTATTTTCAAGCATACTCTAATACCTATGCGCCCCTGGAACAGCTTCGTAAGATTTACGAAGAGGCTTTGGCATCGCCTTTTGTGGCCGGCTTGGTGATTGGAACCCGACCCGATTGTGTTGACGAAGCCATGCTCGATTATTTTGCCGATCTCTCACAACGGGTCTATCTTATTATTGAGTACGGGGTAGAAAGCTGTTATGATGCAACACTGCTCCGCATTAATCGCGGGCACGATTTTGCCACCTCTGTTCGGGCCATCGAAGCCACTGCGGCCCGGGGCATCAGAGCCGGCGCTCACTTCATTTTCGGGTTGCCGGGAGAGTCGCGAGACGATATGTTGGCACAACTCCCTGTTATTAATCGGTTGCCGTTATCTACCCTGAAGTTTCATCAACTACAATTGGTGAAGGATACTGCATTTGCCAGGCAGTTTGAAGAGAATCCCTCCGATTTTCATCTCTTTGAGATGGAGGCCTATGTCGATTTTTTTGCGGATGTGCTGGAGCGGCTCAATCCTGCATTTGTGGTAGAACGATTTGTAAATGAAGTGCCGCCCCGTTATCTGGCAGGCCCGGGTTTTTGGCCGCTCAGAAACCAGGAGCTATGGAATCTTTTGAGGATCAGGTTAGAGGAGAGAGATAGCTGGCAGGGCCGTTTGTTTGATAATAATTGTTAAATATTCTTTATTTTACTAAAATAACGGTTTGCAATCCCTTTTAGTCCGTTTTCTTTTTTCTATATTGTGAAAAATCTATTATTATTTATATTTGTTCGTTGCAAATATTTATAAATTATAATTGATCCTATTATGAAGAAAGAAGAGTTTTGCGGAGCTTCGGGTAAGTCAGTTGATTCCTACAGTAAGAGGAGTGTTTTGTACGGAGATACCTTCGAGAAGTTTCCTTTTCATCCCGACGACGTGGATCGCGTGAGGCGATCGCACCAATTTTTCCTTCGCCATCTGTTGTGTAAGGATTTTACCATTACCGATCTGGCACGAAATGCGTGTATGTCGGAGACCAAATTCAAGAAGGTATTCCGGGCAATTTTCAAGAAGCCGGTCTATAAGTATTATCAGGATTTACGGCTCTTTTATGCGCTTCAGTTAATTGCTCGCGACAATTTCTCACTGAAACAGACGGCCGCCGCTTTGCACTACGCAAATCCGCAAAAGCTATCGATTTCGCTCCGGAGATATTTCGGTGTGCCTGTTCATGAATTACGTAAAGTGGAGGTGCTTCCTCTCTGTGCCGAACCTTTACCGCTCGATCCTCTTCTGGATGAGAAGTGGTTGGCCCGCGCTACTAACGGCCGTCCATAAACTCAATTTCGGTTCGGCGATTCTCCTGGCGTCCACTTTCTGTCTCATTATCACCCAACGGAAGCGCGTCTCCATGGCCCTCGCTTTCCAGCCGACCCACGTCGATGCCTTGTTTAACCAGATAACTGAGAACGGCTTCTGCACGTTGCTCCGACAAAATCCGATTGTGCTCGGGAGTTCCTGTGTTGTCGGTGTGTCCGTGAACACGAACCCGAAGCGAGGGTTGCTCTTTCAGTAGTTTTACAATTTGGTTTAACTCAGTTTCCGATTCGGACCTGAGGGTAAACTTGTCTACATCAAAGTAGATGTGCTGCAGTACCACCATTTTGCCTGTTCTAACCGGGGCAATTCGGGTTATGCCCTGGGCCAGGGGGGTGCTCTGTTCGGCCGCAGAAAGAATTCTCTCTTGTTCGTATTTTACCGGAATGGGCCGGAAGTTGCGTGGTAGTTCAAACTCCCAAAGATCGAGCCCTTTACCGGGAACTCTGGCCGAAGCAAACAGGGCCTTTTCGCCGCTGGTTTGCACCACCAGCCCCATCTCTTCGCGATGTGTATTTATGGGGTATCCCAAATTCTGTGCCTTCATCCAGAGGCCATCGGCGCGCTTTTCGGCCACAAAGAGGTCGGATCTGCCCATGCCCGGCCAACCGTCGGAGGCAAAGTAGAGCGAACGTCCGTCGGGATGGATAAAGGGGGAGGTTTCGTGCCAGGGGGTGTTGATGCTGTCGCCCAAGGGTACCGGATCTTGCCAGGATCCATTCACCTTACGGCTCACCCAGATATCCATGCCTCCGCGTCCGCCGGGACGGTCGGACGAGAAGAAGAGCCACTCCCCGTCGGCCGAAAGAGAGGGTTGCGACTCTTTCGATTCGGTGTTGACGGGAGGGCCCAGATTTTGGGGAACACTCCACCCGGTTCTTTTGAGCATGGAGTAATAGAGATCGCATCTGCCATATCCGTCTACCCGGTTACAGGCTGTAAAGTACATCTCACGGCCATTGGCCGAAAGGGCTTGTGCGCCCTCATTATCGGGGGTGTTAATGGGATTGCCCATAGCAACGGGGGGGAGCCAGCCTTCGGCACTTCGGGTGGTGATGAAAAAATCCTCCTGTCGATTCCTTTTTACGGAAGGGTTTTTGGGGTCGATGGGTCTATTAGAGGTGTAAACCAGGAGATTGGCATCGGCCGAGAGAGAGGGCCAATATTGATCGAACTCGTCGTTAACCGATGCCGGAAGCGCAATGGGGTTGAAGGGAACCGGGCTCTCCATTGCCGCTATGGCAAAACGACAGTGCTCCATATTTCGTTCTATGGTGGCCATCTCCTCTCTCCATTTTTGCTCTTGATCGCCCCTCTTTTGTGTAGACTCTTCCCGGCTTTGAAGAAGCCATTCGAGGTAGTTCCGGTAGTGATTTAATGCCTCCTGATAGTTGCCGGAAAGCCGCTTGAGATTGGCCAGATGAAACCGGGCCGGGGGGAAAAGGGTAGCGTCGGAGGCGATGGCTCTTTCAAAGTAATCGATGGCGAGTGAGTCGCGTTGATCTTGCTGGCACATTTGGGCCAACAGCAGCAGAGAGGGGGCATAGAGCGGCTCTCTGTCGAGCAGTTTGAGCAAGAGCTCCTCCGCTTTTTGATATTGTTGTCCCTGAAAGGCCGAGAGCCCCTGTTGGTACAATCGCTGGCCGGTTTTGTCTGGTAGTCTGGATGCATCTGCCTGGTTTTGAGCCTGCAGGGGGTGCGCAAGCAGAAGCAGGAAAAGGGTTGCGGCAGCAATCGGCAGGAGGCTTTTCATGGGCGGGCGGTACGCATCGAATGGTCAAATATAGCGAATTCCCTTGCTTATGCTGCAGAAAACTTTGCGTAAGTTTGCTGCTCGAATTCTATTTTCAAAGGTATGACAGGAAAAGTTGTGGTAATAACCGGTGCTTCGTCGGGCATCGGGTTGGCTTGTGCGCAGGCTTTTGCTGCCCGTGGCGCTTATGTGGTGATGGCTGCCCGCCGCGCCGATGAATTGGCAAAGCAGGCCGCCGGTTTGTCTGCTCCGGCGGGGCGTGTGGTGGCGATACCTTGCGATGTTACGCAAGAGGAAGATTGTAAAAGGTTGATAGAGGAGACGGTCTCGCGCTTTACGCGTATCGATGTGTTGGTGAACAATGCCGGTATCTCGATGCGGGCTCTTTTTGCCGATCTCGATCTGGATGTGCTAAGGCGTTTGATGGATGTAAATTTCTGGGGTGCCGTATACTGCACCAAATATGCCATGCCTTATCTTCTCGCATCGAAAGGTTCGGTGGTAGGGGTATCTTCGATTGCCGGATTCAAAGGGTTGCCTGCCCGCACCGGCTATTCGGCCTCGAAATTTGCGCTGTACGGTTTTCTCGATGCGCTCCGGGTAGAGAATCTGAAGACGGGATTGCATGTTATGGTTATGGCTCCCGGCTTTACGGCCTCGAATATCCGGAAGGTGGCGCTTGCGGCCGATGGATCGCAACAGGGTGAGACTCCCCGGGATGAGTCGAAAATGATGCAGGCCGAAGAGGTTGCCGAAATTTTGGTAAAAGGGGTGGAAAGGCGCAAAAGAGATATTATTCTTACCACCGA
>JBFWIG010000171.1:0-5814 GCA_050256115.1 Bacteroidales bacterium
GCAAATATAGAGGTTTTCGCGATTTGCACAAACAATTTTTCGATTTTTGGCCGAAAAAAAGCAGTACGTAATAATTCGGGCAGTTTCAGTAAATTTGCCCAACGATTCAAACCTCATGACCTTCCATACTTTCACCCTCCCTAACGGCATCCGGCTTATTCATCAGGAGACACAATCTCCCGTGGCTCATTGTGCCTTCTATATTAACACCGGTTCGCGCGATGAGACTGATAGCGAAGCAGGAATGGCCCATTTTATTGAGCACCTGCTTTTTAAAGGAACCCATAAACGCAAAGCGTTTCATATTCTTAGCCGCATGGAGGATGTGGGAGGCGAGATAAACGCTTTTACCACCAAAGAGGAGACCTGTATTCACTGCTCCTTTCTAAAGGCACACTTCGAGAGAGCCATCGAGCTACTTAGCGATCTGCTGTTTCAATCTACCTTCTCGGAGAAGGCACTTCAAAGCGAAAGAGAGGTTATTCTGGAGGAGATAAACTCTTACAAAGACACTCCGTCCGAACGGATTTTCGACGACTTCGAGGATTTGGTCTTTTCCGGGCATCCCCTGGGTCGAAACATTCTGGGAAATCGCAAAAGTTTGCTCCGCCTGCAACGAAAGGATATTCTCCGATTCATGGAAGAGCACTACACCACCAATCGTATGGTATTAGCCACAGCCGGGGCAATTCCCTTTTCCCGTATCTGTAATTGGGCTGCAAAATATTTTGGGAACTTTGCCTCAACCACCGGAAGTTCCCAACGCATCCCGTTTGTAGCAGGGCCGGCCGTACAACAGATCAGTTCTAAAAAGACGCACCAAACTCATACCATACTGGGCAACACAGCCTATAGTCTGAATGATTCCAAACGAGTGGGACTCTTCCTCCTCACAAATCTGTTGGGTGGAAACGGCATGACGGCCAGGCTCAATATGATCCTTCGCGAAAAAAGGGGGCTGGCCTACAATGTAGAAGCCTCATACACCCCCTTTGTCGACACGGGCATATTTACCATTTACTTTGGCACTGATCGAAGCACCCTAGAAAAGAGCCTCACGCTTACACAAAAAGAGTTGTCTTCTCTGTGCGAAAAGCCCCTTGGCTTCCTTCAACTCCACAAGGCTAAGATGCAGCTTATCGGACAGATGGCAATCGCCTCCGAAAGCGATGAGGCACGGATGATGAGCTACGGAAAAAGCTTTTTGTTATACGACCGGGTAGAACCCCTTGAAGAGATCTTTAAAAAGATAGAACTTGTCTCGGCACTCGAACTCCGAGAGATTGCCAATGAGATAATCTCGCCCTCCCGGCTGTTTATGTTAACTTACTCCTGACACTTCCCGCGCATGGCCGATTTCCCCCATAGTGAAGCCCGCGAACTGGAGGCGTTCCTGCTGCAACAGAGCGATTCCGAACAGGAGCTGCTACACAACCTTTATCGAGCCACACATCTGCAGAGAGCCCAGCCACAGATGATCTCCGGTCACCTACAGGGAAGATTTCTCAGCATGTTGAGCAAACTCATGCGTCCCCGGGTTATTGTAGAGATAGGTACATTTACCGGATATTCGGCCCTCTGTCTGGCCGAAGGATTGGCTCCCGACGGAATGGTACACACCTTCGAGGTGAATCCCGAAAATGCGCTGATGGCTCGCGAAGAGATTGCAAAAAGCCCTCTTTCACAACAGATAACTCTTCATATCGGCAACGCAATTGAACTGTTGCCCTTGCTAGAGGAACCCATAGACCTGGCCTTTATTGACGCCGACAAAAGCCTCTATTGCGAATACTATGAGGCAATTATGAAGAAGCTACAGCCGGGAGGTCTCATTATTGCCGACAATGTGCTATGGCATGGAGCCTACAAGGGTAAACCTGCAGGCGACCGCTCCTCGCAAGGAATTGCCCGATTCAATGAGAAGATCCGATCCGATAACCGGGTAGAGAAGTTGATGCTCCCTCTGCGCGATGGGATCTACCTAATAAGAAAACAAATGAATAATTCAGTTTAGAAGCGCGAAGCGCAGCATTAGAGCATTAGAGCATTAGAGCATTAGAGCATTAGAGCACTAGAGCATTTAAACAAATCCCCTTCTTTGTTTGTTAGTCAGTGTAGTTACGATTTGAGAATCTATTCATGGCCGAATACTCCATAAAAAATCTATCTGATCTGTCGGGAATTATGGCGCACACCCTACGCATGTGGGAACAGCGCTATAACCTGCTTGAGCCGGCGCGTACCGATTCGAACATCCGAATCTACTCCGGGAACGATCTGAAAAAATTGATGCGGGTGGCTATGCTCTATAAAAACGGTTACAAGATTTCGAAGATAGCCGCAATGAATCAGGAAGAGTTGAGCGAGCATGTAATGAACCTGATAGAACTCCACTCCGATATCCAGATTCAGATAGATCAGTTTATGGATGCGATGTTGCAATTCGACGAAGCCCAGTTCGATAGGATCTTCTCGAAAGCACTCCTTCAGTACGGATTGGTCGATGCCATGATTCGCATCATATTGCCGCTGGTCGATAAAATCGGTGTACTCTGGCAGACAGGATCTATCCTTACCCCCCACGAACAGTTTATCTCCAATCTTATCCGACAACGACTTTGCGTGGCTATCGACGGACTTCCCGGAACTGCGCAAGTAGAAGCCAAGAAGATTGCCATTTTTCTCCCCGAAGGAGAGTACCGGGAAATGGGTGGTTTATTCTTTAAATACCTGATCACCAAATGCGGACACCATCCTATCTATTTGGGAAAAGCCATTCCTGCCGAGGAGTTGGTGGCCTTCTCTAAACAGTGCCAGGTTGACGCCTACTTTACCAGTGTTACCGCCTTCTGCACACAAGACATTGTAAAATACTTTAACGTGGTGTGTCAGGGCATCAAAGACAAACCCATCTATTTAAACGCCAGAACCATAAGAATACGAAAATTGGAATTCCCTCCACAAATAAAGTTGGTCGAAGACAAATACTGCTTCAGGAATATTCCAAATATCAATCCTCTGTCGTTAGATCACGAACCCGAAAATTCGGGCGGATAGTACGATTTATATACTTTTGTGCCGCGGTAAGCAATAGATACCGCAGCCTCTATTTTTGACTTGACCCATGAAAGAGTCCTATACACAAGACGAGCTCCTCGATAATCTGACAAACAAAGAGTACGAATTCGGTTTTACCACAAATGTCGAAAACGAATCGATACCCAAGGGTTTGAGCGAAGAGACAGTACGGTTGATCTCGTCTATAAAACAGGAGCCGGAATATATGCTGGAATATCGGCTCCGCGCCTTCCGGAAATGGCAAACCATGAAGATGCCCCGATGGGCACACCTTACACTTCCCGAAATCGATTTTCAGGACATTATATACTATTCTGCACCCAAAAAAGACCCTAAATATCAGGACCTTAACGAAATCGATCCGGAGTTAAAAGCCACCTTCGATAAGTTGGGTATACCGCTTGAGGAGCAGAAACTGCTGGCAGGTGTGAAAGGGGTAGCCATCGATGCAGTAATGGATAGTTCGTCGGTGAAAACCACCTTCCGCGAAACACTTGCCGAAAAAGGCATTATTTTTTGCTCCATGAGCGAGGCCATCCGCGACTACCCCGACCTGATAAAGACCTATCTGGGTTCGGTTGTACCTCACGGCGACAACTACTTTGCAGCCTTAAACTCGGCCGTCTTTAGCGACGGTTCGTTCTGTTATATCCCTAAGGGGGTTAGATGTCCTATGGAACTCTCAACCTATTTTCGGATCAATGCAGCCGGAACGGGTCAATTCGAGCGAACCCTTATTGTGGCCGAAGAGGGAAGCTATGTTAGCTATCTCGAGGGATGCACAGCTCCCCGTCGCGATGAGAATCAGCTCCATGCCGCAGTGGTAGAGATTGTAGCAATGGCCAGAGCAGAGGTAAAGTACTCTACTGTTCAGAATTGGTATCCCGGCGATAAAGAGGGGAAAGGAGGTATCTATAATTTTGTGACCAAACGAGGTATCTGCAAAGGTAACGACTCAAAAATTTCGTGGACACAGGTAGAGACAGGATCGGCCATCACCTGGAAATATCCCAGCACCATTCTCAAAGGCGACAACTCTTCGAGCGAGTTCTACTCAGTGGCTCTGACCCGACATTATCAGCAGGCCGATACCGGGACAAAGATGATACACCTCGGAAAAAACACCCGAAGCCGGATTGTCTCAAAGGGCATTTCGGCAGGCCACAGTCAGAACAGCTACCGGGGGATGGTAAAAATCATGAAGGGGGCCGAAAACGCGCGAAACTATTCGCAATGCGACAGCCTTCTGCTAGGCGACAAATGTGGAGCGCATACCTTTCCCTATATAGATATTGCCAACTCCTCGGCCGTGGTTGAGCATGAAGCCACCACCTCGAAGATTGGTGAGGATCAGATTTTTTATTGTAACCAGAGAGGCATCGATACCGAAAATGCCGTTGGTTTGATAGTAAACGGGTATGCCCGTGAAGTATTGAACCAACTGCCCATGGAATTTGCCATTGAAGCGCAAAAACTATTACAGATCAGTCTCGAAGGAAGTGTGGGTTAAACCGTAAAACTATCAAACATGTTATTGACCATTAAGAATCTGCATGCGCAGATTAACGACAAGCCCATCTTGAAGGGCGTCGATCTTACCATACAACCCGGCGAAATTCACGCCATAATGGGCCCGAATGGATCGGGTAAAAGTACCCTTGCCTCCATTCTCACAGGAAGGGAGATGTATCAGGTAACCCAGGGAGAGGTACACTTTGAAGGAAACGATCTACTGGAGTTGGCCCCTGAAGAGAGAGCCAGAATGGGTATTTTTCTGAGCTTTCAATATCCGGTTGAGATTCCCGGTGTAAGCATGGCTAATTTCATGCGGGCTGCCGTCAATGAACGTCGCGCCTATCAAGGCCTCGAGGTGCTTTCGGCGGGCGACTTTCTGAAAATGATGCGCGAAAAGATGAAGTTTGTCGAAATAGACCAAAAACTGATCAATCGGGCCGTCAATGAAGGTTTCTCGGGAGGAGAAAAGAAAAAAAACGAAATTTTTCAGATGGCCATGCTGGAACCCCGGCTCTCCATTCTCGACGAAACCGACAGCGGACTCGATATCGATGCCCTCCGAATTGTTGCCGGAGGGGTAAACCGCTTAAAATCGGCTACCAATAGCACCATTGTAATTACGCATTACCAAAGACTCCTCGACTACATTGTGCCCGATTATGTGCATGTTCTGATAGATGGAAAAATTGCCATTAGTGGCAACAAAGATCTGGCCGTCAAACTCGAAGAGCAAGGATATGACTGGATAAAGAACAACAATCATGAAGCCTGAAAGCCTACCCCTTCTGCCGGAATGGATTTCGAAGAGATTGCAGAGCGCGCGTTCCGGCGACCCTTTTTTCGATATTCGGCAAAAGAGCCGAGCCGTACTCCTGGCCAACGGACTTCCCGCTCCCGATGAGGAGTTTTACCGCGAAACCAATCTGCTTGCTGAATTTGCCTCCGATCCGGCACCCGAAGCCCGTTTCTACCGGATGGATACCATCACTGCCCCGGCGCTGGTCACCGTAAGCCGCGAACCCGGCCCAAAGAGCAGGCCTGCCGGAGCATTGGCCGATATGGACGATGGATACCAAAATCTCTTTTGGCAACAGGTAGAGCAGGGAAGCTGGATTGATATTCCCTCGGGCTTCAGTGATAAGTCGGCTCTGCATATTGGTGCCGGCCGAGAAAATCCCGAAGTGGCCTACCGTCAAATCTATGTGGGACGTGAGGCAAATT
>JBFWIG010000172.1:0-5802 GCA_050256115.1 Bacteroidales bacterium
TGCCTTGTCGGCCTCAGTCATGGGCCAGGCCACCTCCTTTTCGCGCTCAGATACCCACTGTTTATTTCCGTAAGGATCTGTTATGTCTGTGTTTAGGTATCGTTTGTCTACACTCCACAGATCAATCAGCACCAAAAGCAGAATGGATGCCGTAAGCCCTTTTACCCCCAACTTTCCCTTTGAAAAGGCCCATAAAGCAGCCACACCTGCCGTGATAAAGAGGAAGCTTCGCAGCGCATCGTTCTGTAAAAGGAGTTTTCGGGCCGAAGCCAGATCGGCAACATACTGCCGGATAGCACCTGTAGATTGAGGATTCTTGGCTTGAAGCTGGGCAAGTCCCGACTCCTCGGCCTGACTCAGGAAGGAGAAGAAGAGATCGGGGATCATCCAGAAGAGAAGCGATATCCCTCCTGTAAGACCAAAAGCAATGGCCAATTTTCGTTTTTCCCGCTGCACCACCTCCGGATTCCGGGCAATATAGTGGAGCACCATGACAGCCAGCACAGGAATGGCCATCTCGGCCACCACCATAGCCATAGAGGGGGCTCTGAACTTATTGTAGAGTGGGAAATAGTCGAGAAAGAGGTTGGTAAGCGGCATAAAGTTTTTACCCCAGGCCAGCATCACAGACCAAACCGATGCGCCCGCCAAAACCCACTTGAACGACCCTTTTAACAGGAACATAGCCAAGAGGGCGAGAAAGAGCACAAGCGCGCCCACATACGAAGGGGCACTCAGCCCCGGCTGGTCTCCCCAGTAACGGTCTGATTGGGCAATATCCTCCTTCATCTGCGATGACACCTTTTCCATCGCCTCCGGCGAACTGCCGAGAGGTGCATTTCCGCCGCCTCTGATGTTGGGCACCAACAAAGAGAAGGTTTCGCCCACCCCGTAACTCCACTGTGTCACATAATCGCGGTCGAGCCCGGAGGTCTGATTCTCCTTATTGGCGGTGAGCAGTGGATGGCCACGGGTGGTAAACCGGGTGTAGGTGGCCGTGGTATAGAGATTGGTAATATTCACCCCAACAGCAACGATGCCGGCTGCCAATAGCACTCCCGAAGCCTTCAGGAAGTGGGGCCACTCACCGTTCCTGTGCGCTTCGTACGCCTGGGCAATTGCATAGAGCGAGACCAAAAAGGCAAAAAAGTAGTAACTAACCTGAATATGGTTGTTATAGATCTGCAACGCCAGAAAGAGTGCCGTGACAATGGCTCCCGTAAGATACTTTTTACGGTAAGCAAGGATAATCCCGGCAAACGTAGGCGGGATAAGACCCAGTACCAGCACCTTCCAGATATGCCCCGCCTGAATAATGCTGATGAAGTAGGTGGAAAAAGCATAGGCTATGGCTCCGGCCGCAGCCATCCAGGGGGGAATTCTCAGGGCGAGAAGTAAGATATAGAATCCGGCCAGATAGAGGAAAAGATAAGAGGCAGGGTCGGGAAGCCACCCTTCCATCACCCTTCTTACCTTCTGAATCACCTTTGCTTTATAGCTAGGGGTAATCTGGTAGGTGGGCATACCCGCAAAAGCCGAGTTGGTCCAGAGCGTTCGTTCGCCACTCTTCTCAAAATAGTCGTTAGCCTCACGAGCCATGGCAGCTCCCTTTCGGGTATCAACCTGAAACAGGCTCTTTCCTTCGAAAATCCGGGGTGTAAAATAGCCCACCGACAAGATGTAAAAAAGGAGCAGTACACCCGCATGGGGGAGTAGCCGTTTCAGCAGCTGCAGATTCATGGTTTGAGTTTTTGTTCTTTCGGGGCTCTACAACAAGGTTTTCAGCAAGGAAGCGATGCTCACCTCTTTCGAAACCACCTCTTTGAGTTGGTCGATTGCAATACGGGTCTGTTCCATGGTATCGCGGTAACGCAGCGTAACGGTGTTATCTTCCGAAGTCTGATGGTCTATGGTAACGCAGAAGGGGGTGCCGATGGCATCCTGTCGGCGGTATCTCTTCCCGATAGAGTCCTTTTCGTCGTACTGACAGTTAAAGTCGAACTTCAGATTGTTGATGATATCACGGGCAATCTCAGGCAGTCCGTCCTTTTTTACCAGCGGCAGAACCGCCAGTTTTACGGGAGCCAGCACTGCAGGCAGTTTCAGCACAACCCGCGAGTCGCCTTCGGCTAGGGCCTCTTCGCAGTACGAACCTGCCAATACACTCAGGAACATCCTGTCTACCCCGATCGAGGTCTCTATAACGTAGGGCACGTACGATTTATTCAACTCCGGATCGAAATACTGCAGCTTTTTGCCCGAATACTTTTCGTGACTTGCCAAGTCGAAATCGGTACGGGAGTGAATTCCCTCTACCTCCTTAAACCCAAACGGCATATCGAACTCGATGTCGGTGGCCGCATTGGCATAGTGCGCCAGTTTGTCATGGTCGTGAAACCGATATTTGGCAGCACCAAAGCCAAGCGCCTGATGCCATTTCATCCGGAAAGCTTTCCAATGGGCAAACCAGGAGAGCTCTTCGCCGGGTCGGACAAAAAACTGCATCTCCATCTGTTCGAATTCACGCATCCGGAAGATAAACTGCCGGGCCACTATCTCATTCCGGAAAGCCTTTCCAATCTGGGCAATCCCGAAAGGGATCTTCATCCGTCCGGTCTTCTGTACGTTTAGATAGTTCACAAAAATCCCCTGAGCCGTTTCGGGCCGCAGATAGACCTTCATAGCCCCTTCGGCGGTTGAGCCCATCTCGGTAGAGAACATCAGGTTAAACTGCCTGACATCGGTCCAGTTGCGGGTTCCGCTAATGGGGCAGACAATCTCTTCCTCTTCGATGATATTTTTCAGCTCCTGAAGGTTATTGTCGTTCAGTGCTTTGGCAAAGCGGGTGTGAACCGCCTCTCTCTTGGCGGCAATCTCCATAACCCTGGGGTTAGTGGCAACATACATTGCCTCATCGAAGGTTTCGCCAAACCGTTTCCGCGCCTTCTCCACCTCTTTTTCGATCTTCTCGTCGAGTTTGGCCAGTAGCTCCTCAATCAGAACATCGGCACGGTATCTTTTTTTGGAATCTTTGTTATCGATAAGGGGGTCGTTAAAGGCATCGACATGTCCTGAAGCTTTCCAGATGGTGGGGTGCATAAAGATGGCCGAGTCGATCCCCACAATATTCTCATGGAGAAGCACCATACTATCCCACCAGTACTTCTTGATATTGTTCTTCATCTCAACCCCGTTCTGCCCGTAATCATAGACAGCACCCAAGCCGTCGTAGATTTCGCTCGAAGGGAAAATGTATCCGTACTCTTTGGCGTGTGATACCAATTTCTTAAAAATGTCGTCTGATGCCATTTGTGCTGAAAGTAATTGATTCTATTGACTTTTATGACTTGCAAACCTACAAGAAATTCGTGTGAAAAAAAAACGGCCCGTGAGAATATTTCGGCGTATCCTGTGCTATATTTGTTAAAAGGAAGGATGAAATGGTTAAACAGGGCTGTTTTTGGTAACAATAAATTAATGCCTCAAAATCAGGGTTTATCCATTTTGTTCATCCTCTTTGGCACAATAATTGCTGCGTTTTGTTTAATGTTTCTTCAAGAATGTTTAACATTTTAAAACAGTGCCTCATGACAGCAATGGAATTCAATACGCAGCTTGTTTTATTAGAAGACAACCTGACCCGATATGCAGTACACCTGACCCGCGATTACGACAGAGCGCAAGATCTGCTGCAAGATACCTATCTTAAGGCCCTTACCTATAGCAGTCAGTTTGGCGACAGCACCAATCTGAAGGCATGGACCTACACCATCATGAAGAACACCTTCATTAACTATTACCGTAAGAGTGTTCGCGAAAATACCACCTTCGACAACTCGAAAGATCTCTTTCTGCTGAGTCAAAATAAGCATACTGCGCATGTTTCGCCCGAGGTCTCCCTCTCGGAAGGGGAGATTCGCAAGGCCATCGATTCGCTGAGCGACGAATTTCGCGTACCCTTCACGATGTTCCTGGAGGGGTTCAAGTATCAGGAGATTGCCGATGCGCTGGGGCTAAAGATCGGGACGGTTAAGAGTCGGATCTTCTTTACCCGCAAAAAATTGATGTCGAGTCTGGAGGGCTACTCCTGATTCCGGCTATGCAGGAATCCGCTTTATGTCTTTTATGCGCAACTGAATGGTGCATTGATCGCGGAAGGTGTTTTCTTCCAGCGTATAACAGATGTCGAACGGATATCGGTTCAGCGACAATTCATCGTATAGAGCGCCCATCTGGAAGCCGATAGCCCAGATGGCATTATAGGGGCACGTCTCCTGAACGATCTTCAGGCGGAGGTGCTCCTTCTCTTTTCCCACTCTTCCGCTGTTTCCGTCGTCCGAAACGCTCCTTGAGCAGAAAACGGGCTGCATATTGTCGGGACCAAACGGTTCGAACCGTTGGAGCGTCTTAAAGAATTCGGCATTGATATCCTTAAGGTCTATGCAGGCATCAATTTCGATGATGGGTTTTTTCTGTTCTTCACGGATCAATTCGGTGACCACCTTTTCGAAACGCTCCTGAAAGAGGGGAACATTCTCCTTCTTCAGGGTGACGCCGGCGGCAAACATATGCCCCCCGAAATTCTCTAACAGATCGGAGCAGGCATCTATGGCTTTATAGAGATCGAACCCCTCTACCGAACGGGCCGACCCCGAAACCAATCCGTTTGAGTCGGTAAGAATAACGGTAGGTTTATAGAACTCCTCAATCAGTCGGGAGGCTACGATTCCGATTACCCCTTTTTTCCATCCCTCTTTATAGAGTACAGTGGTATTTCTCGACCCAAAGAGGGGATCTTTGGCAATCTCCCGACGTGCCTCGTCGGTCATCTCCTGATCTATCTCTTTCCGTGCATCGTTATGTATGTCTATCTGTTGTCCTCTGCTTCTGGCGGTCTCTTCGTCGGTGGCTGTTAAGAGGGCAACCGCCTCTGCCCCGTTCTCAATCCGTCCGGCAGCATTGATCCGGGGGCCGATTTTAAAGACAATATCGTCGACCCGAAGCCGACCGGCCTCCAGTTTTTCGTTGAGATTGGCCAGTTGGATAATGGCCCTGATGCCGGTGCCCGGATTGCTATTCAGTTTTTTGAGTCCGAGGGTGGCCAAAATTCGGTTTTCGCCTGTCATCGATACAATATCGGAGGCAATACTGATGGCCACAAGGTCGAGGTAACATAACACCTCTTCGTCCGAAATCCCAAACTTACGACAGTAGCCCTGAATCAGTTTAAACCCCACTCCGCATCCGGAGAGGTGTTTAAAGGGATAGTTGCATTCGGGACGTTTGGGGTTGAGAATGGCAACAGCGTCGGGCAGACCGTTGCCGGTATAGTGGTGATCGCAGATGATAAAGTCTATCCCCTTCTCTTTTCCATAGGCCACCTTTTCGATGGCTTTTATACCGCAATCGAGTGTTATAAAGAGGGTACACCCCTCGGAAGAGGCATAATCGATGCTCTTTACCGACACCCCATACCCTTCCAGGTATCGGTTGGGAATATAATAACGCACATTCGGCGTCAGCTTCCGCAGGAAGGAGTAAACCAACGATACGGCAGTTGTGCCATCTACATCATAATCACCGTAAACCAGGATATTTTCGCCCGTATCTACAGCTCTCTTCAATCGTTCAACGGCAATCTCCATATCCCTCATCAGGAAGGGATCATGCAGTTGGCTGTTAGAGGGCTCAAATTAGGCATTTGCCTCTTTTGGAGTACGAATGCCACGCTGAACCAGCAGTTCGGCTAGGACCGGGTGAATTTCCAGCTCCGTTGTAAGATGTTTTATGTCAGTCTGTTCC
>JBFWIG010000173.1:0-5792 GCA_050256115.1 Bacteroidales bacterium
GACAAACAGCGAACCAGACAAATTCTAACCAATCTACTGAGCAATGCCATCAAGTTTACCGGCACTGGCTTTGTTGAATTTGGCTATATATCTAAAGAGAACTGCATTCAATTTTATGTAAGAGACACCGGAATCGGCATATCACCGGAACATTTTCAAGCCATCTTCGACCGATTCCGCCAGGTGGAAGATTCGAAAACGCGTCAATTTGGCGGAAATGGCCTGGGGTTGGCCATCTCAAAAAATCTGGTGGAGATGTGCGGCGGCAAAATATGGGTAGAGAGCGAATTGGGAAAAGGAAGCATCTTTTACTTTACGCTTCCCATGCCATCAAAAACCCATCCGGATCTGGCATCACCGGGAAAAATGATTGCCGCTGCCGAGGAGGGGGGTATCTCCCATCTGAAAATATTAATCGTAGAAGATGATCTGCCATCCAGCCGGTTCCTTTCGATTTCTGTCAGAAAATTTGCAAAAGAGATCCTGATAGCACATTCCGGAACCGAAGCAGTTGAAGCCTGTCGGAACCATCCGGATATCGATCTGGTTTTGATGGACATTCAGTTACCCGACATGAATGGTCATGAAGCTACCCGCCAAATAAGGAAATTCAATACTAGTGTGGTGATCATTGCTCAAACTGCATTTGCCCTAAGCAGCGACAAGGAACAAGCGTTAGAAGCAGGATGTAATGATTACATCTCAAAACCCATAAAGCAGGATAAATTGGCAGAGCTCATTCAAAAATACTTTAGTTAGAACAACAACGTGGCTGCCGAATTGCCTGAAACACGTACCCTCTGTGTCAGGAAAAACCAAAACAGGGAATTAATTTTAGCCAAATTAGGGAAAAATAATTGACCAAATTAGGGAATTTCTATTAACCAAAGAACGGAATTTTAATTATATGCTGTATCTTTATGCCCACAATCAACAACTTAGCATGAAAGCGTATAAGGAAAGAATAGCCGACAGGATGCTGGCAAGGAAACTGGCCGGGAAAGGTGCTGTTTTGATTGAAGGGCCAAAGTGGTGTGGGAAGACCACTACGGCCGAACAACAAGCAGCAACTGTTATCTATATGGATGAGCCTTCGCAGAAGGAACAAAACGTGAGAATGGCCGACATAAATCCAAGCGCACTGCTTGTTGGCAAAACGCCGATACTATTAGACGAATGGCAGATTGCGCCAAAGTTGTGGGACACCGTCCGCTTTGAGGTTGACCATCGCGAAGAACTCGGGCAGTTTATTCTTACCGGCTCTGCCATTCCTGCTGATACCGACCAAATACATCATTCGGGTACAGGACGCTTTGCCTGGCTCACCATGCGACCCATGAGCCTCTATGAATCCGGCGAATCAACAGGCGAAGTAAGTATTAAGCATCTATTCGAAGCACCCGAACAGATCTTGGGGTTCAACAAACTCACGATAGAAGATTTGGCATTCTTGATTTGCCGTGGAGGTTGGCCACGTGCCACTTTGTTGCATGGCGATGTCGCATTAGACCAAGCGAAGGATTATTTTGATGCTGTTATCAGGTCTGATATTTCGAGAGTCGACGGCGTGAAGAGAAGCCCGGAAAGGGTAAAACTACTGATGCGCGCTTATGCTCGTCATCAAGGTGCGTCTGCTCCTGTTAGTACTATTTCGGACGATATGCGTACCAATGACGAAGCATCGGCAGATGCAAAGACGATTACCTCATACATAGATGCGCTGAAAAAGATTTTTGTTATAGAAGACTCAGTAGCCTGGAATCCCAACCTGCGCTCAAAGACTGCCATCCGCTCGTCCGATACCCGATATTTTGTTGACCCATCGATTGCAGTTGCCGCTTTAGGACTTGGCCCCAACGATTTGTTAGGAGACCTGAATACGATGGGCCTTCTATTTGAAACGCTTTGTGTTCGCGACCTTCGCGTGTTTGCTGATGCACTGGATGGCCAGATTTACCACTTCCGAGACAGATACGGACTGGAATGTGATGCAGTACTGCATCTGCGAAACGGGCAGTATGGGCTAATCGAAATTAAGCTGGGGGGTGATACGCTGATAGAAGAAGGTGCAACGACCCTACAAACGCTGGCCAAGAAAATAGACACCGGCAGGATGAAAGCCCCCTCCTTCCTCATGGTGCTCACCGGAACAGGAAAATATGCCTATCGCCGCAAAGATGGCGTGTATGTGGTACCCATAGGCTGTCTGAAAGATTAGTTACCAGATAGTTTAGGCATATTACATCATTATTTATCTTTTTCTTTTTTTGTGATCTGCTTTACCTCCTGGTCAAAGTCAGACTCAAAGGCTTTGTCCTGCACTATTCTGAATTTGTTGTACTCCTTTTCTGCTAACTGCTTTGCTATGGAAGCTGAAATTTTACCTGCGTCTTTCAATACGCTGTAATCATTGAACTGCAAGAACGCATCTAATCCGGTTCTGCTGCCATTCCCAACGTTAGATCAGTAAAGGAAATGTAATTACTTTCCGATACAAAAACGCGAAAAGATAGCTTCGAGTATCTCACCATTAGCCACCTTCCCGGTGATAGCACCGAGATGGTGCAGGGTTTCGCGAAGCTCTTGCGCCAGGAATTCGCCGGAGAGGTGTGAGGTGAGCCCATGGCGCAGTCGGGTGAGCGATTCGGAGGCGAGCGAAAGGGCTTCGAAGTGGCGAAGGTTGGTGACTACGGTGGCCTCGCCCGAGGGGAGGTCGCGGTGGGCGGCAGCCAACAGGAGGGTGTGAAGGCAATCGAGGTGAGTGCGTTGCGAGGCCGAGAGAGCCATGGTGTCGGATACCAACGGGTGGCGGACCAACTCCATCAACCGGCACAGAGCCGCGGGATCGGCCTTATCGGCCTTGTTAAAGAGCAGAAAGAGATCGCAGTTACTAAGCGAGGGGGTTTGCGCAAAGAGCGCCTCCAGTTCGGCCGTAACTGCATCGGCAGCGGCTCCGACAGCGGCTCCGGCAGCGACAGCGACACCGACATCAGCAGCAGCGGTTTCGGAATCCGTATCGGCAGCGGCTCCCGAGGCAAGGGCTTTGGGGGCATCGATCAGATAGAGCACAATGGCGGCGGTTCCCAGCCGCTCGTAGGTGCGGCCAATCCCGATGGCCTCCACCGGATCGGCCGAATGGCGCAACCCGGCAGTATCGACAAAACGGAAGAGCATGTCATCAATCAGGAGGGTATCCTCAATCACATCGCGGGTGGTGCCGGCCAACTCCGTAACAATGGCCTTCTCCTCGTTGAGCAGCGCATTCAACAGGGTCGATTTCCCGGTATTGGGCTTACCGGCTATCACCACCGGAACCCCCTCCTTCAAGACATTTCCGGCCCGGAACGAACGCAACAGACGGGCAATGGCCGAATCCAACTCATCGAGCAGTGCCAGCAGACGGCTTCGGTCGGCAAACTCCACATCCTCCTCACTGAAGTCGAGCTCCAGCTCCAACAGCGCGGCAAACGAAACCAGCCGGTTACGCATCTCCGAGATTTCGGCCGAGAAGCCGCCCCGCATCTGCTGCAACGCCACCCGTCGCGAGGCGGCCGAATGGGAGGCAATCAGATCGGCCACCGCCTCGGCTTGCGAAAGATCCATCTTACCGTTCAGAAAGGCCCGTTGGGTATATTCGCCCCTGTTTGCCAGCCGAATGCCGCGACGCAGCAGCGCCTCCAGAATGGTTTGCTGAATAAAAGAGGAGCCGTGGCACGAAATCTCGGCCACATCCTCGCCCGTATAGGAGCGGGGAGCACGGAAAACGGTAACCACCACCTCGTCGAGACACTCATCGCCCTCGTATAACCGACCATAAAAGAGCGATCCACCCGGACAATCAACAACCGAAACCCCTTGCACAGCAGGCCTGAAAAGTACAGAAACCACCGGCAACGCCTGTGGTCCGGAGACCCTGATCACGGCAATCGCCCCGCTTCCGGGCGGGGTAGAGACGGCACAAATGGTATCGGCGGGTATCAATAGTTATCCATGAAATATTTCATGTACTGCGTACGCTGAAAGAGCGAAGGGTCGGGGATATTCTTAAAATTCATCACTCCTCTGAAATCCTCAAGCGAATCATATTTATGCTTGCCCATCCACTCCTTCACCTCGGTAAGCATCCGGCCAATATGTTCGGGGCCGTTTTTGTAAAGCGTAGAACAGACCTGCGTAATCTGCGCACCGGCCAGCAACTGCCGAATCACATCCCAACCGGAGTGAATCCCGGTAGAGGCGGCAATCTGCAACTCCGGAACCAACCCCGAAATCATGGAGACCCATCGCAAAGAGTGACCCATATCGTTAGGCGAAGAGAAGGGGTCGGAGCTGCCAAAACGCATGGTTCGCACATCGATATCGGGCTCGTAATAGCGGTTAAAGAGCACCACCCCCGAGGCACCGCGAGCGGCAAGCTGATCGGTAAGTGCCACCAGATTGGTAAACGACGAACCCAACTTAAAGACAAACGGAATCTTCAGACTCTTCTTGAGCTGCGTAGCAATCTCAAAGTAAATATTTTCGTAATACGACGACGGCTTGGTATTCACCGGCATGTAATAGACATTAATCTCTATCGCGTCGGCACCGGCCTGCTCCATGGCTTTTGCATACTCCATCCAACCCGAAACCGTTACACAATTCACACTAGCAATTACAGGAATAGAGACCGAAGCCTTACACGCTTTTATCATCTCCAGATAGTCGGCAACCGCATTCGAACTGATATACGACCGAAGATAATCGGCGGCCTCCGGATAGGCCTCCGAACTGTGCAACAGAAAGTTGGCCTGCTCATGCATCTGCTCTTCAAAGAGCGATTTCAACACCACGGCACCCGCACCGAAACGTTCCAGGTTCTGCACCTTGGCCACCGAATTGGTGAGGCTGGAGCTGCTCACCACAATGGGATTCGCAAGTTCCAGGCCTAAATAGGTTGTGCTCATTCTTGCCATAATTCCGCAATTTATTTAGATGACTACCGGTGGCCAAAGATGGCCGACCCGATACGAACCATGGTACTCCCCTCCTCCACCGCAATGGAATAATCGGACGACATTCCCATAGACAACTCGCAAAAATAGGATTTATCGGCGTAATATTGCTTTTTAGCGGCATCAAAGATGGCCCTGAGCGCACGAAACTCTGCACGCACCACCTCACTCTGCGGGGTATTAGAAGCCATCCCCATCAAACCGCAAATTCTCACGCCCGGAAACGCACCGTCACTGCACCGTGCCAACAACCCGTGCAACTCATCGGCATCCAGCCCGAATTTGCTCTCCTCCCTGGCAATATAGGCCTGCAACAGACAATCTACCACCCTTCCCGCCTTAACCGCCTGCGCATTAATCTCCTGCAGCAGCCGCAAAGAGTCGACCGAATGAATCAACCCCACAAAAGAGACAATCTGCTTCACCTTATTGGTTTGCAAATGCCCTATAAAGTGCCACTCCAACTGAGGAAAACGGGCCTGCTTTACCGTCAGCTCCTGCACCCGGCTCTCGCCAAAACAGGTTTGACCCGCCTCCAATGCCTCCTGAATGGCCCCCGCAGGATAGGTTTTGCTCACGGCCACCAGCTTAACCCCCGAGGGCAACTGCCTGCGCACGAGATTCAGATTTTCTGCAATATTCATACAACTTCTTCTAGGTAATTGCTACAAAAATAGCCCCTTTTTCGCCATTTCGGCAAGCTATAGTGTTGGTAACTTTTGCTATTTTTAGGTACCCCATTCCAAATATGTGCCGGGGTAGTTGTACCTTTGCCCCACTCAATACTATGCCTATGAT
>JBFWIG010000174.1:0-5757 GCA_050256115.1 Bacteroidales bacterium
GGTTTCGGAGAATTTTCCGATTGAAAGCCTTGCCATTACAGGGCTTTTACCGTCTTTTTTTGTTTCATTCCTTTTGAGGTAGAATGACACCTTTACTTCCTTTGTCATAACTCCGTTTATTAAGTGTAAAATTACTTGTAACAGAGTTATTTTCAGTTATATAAAATATAGAGTCAGCAGGAAGCAAACTCCAATTTTGTATTAAAAACCCATCTTTCTGCCGTTAATGCGAAAAAAGGGTTATTTTTGAAAGACGTTTTAAGAAAAACAAGTGTTCTTTGAGGTGATTATCTTTGTTCAGGCTGTTTCTTCTACCCAATCCGACTAATTAAAAAGGCAGTATTTAGGTAGCAAATCTTCCGCTTAACTGCTCTATATTCTTCCATTTCGCCTATGAGAAGAATATAGCGGAACAACGCTGAACGTTTCTAATTACCAAACACTTACTCTATTCTTCCAAATTTTGCCTATCTTTGCGAGATTCTCATTATATTCGCGGCTACAACCCAACAATTACTCGTCGATGATTATACGTGAAACGTATCTCAAACAGCTTTCTGATTATATCGACAAGCCTTTCATTAAGGTATTGACGGGTCTGAGGCGCAGCGGGAAGTCGGTGCTTTTAATGATGTTGCGCGACAGGCTTCTTCAAAACGGCGTGAGCGAAAATCAAGTGATATACTTGAATTTTGAAAGTTTCGAGGTTGCCGATTTGGACGATGGAAAGAAGTTGTACGAATACCTCAAGACGAAAATATCTGATGAACAAAGGTATTACATCTTGCTGGATGAAATTCAGGAGGTTATATCGTGGGAAAAGGCCGTTAATGCATTACAGGTCGACTTTGATACAGATATCTATATTACCGGGTCGAATTCCAGGTTGCTCTCTTCCGAATTGGCTACCTACCTGGCAGGACGGTATATTGAAATACCGATTTTCACATTATCGTTTGCCGAATATTTGCAGTTCGGGCAAACCTACCAACCGGAGAAAACAGGAACCATTTACCAAGAGTTCGGGAAGTATCTGCGCAGGGGCGGCTTCCCGTCCCTTCATGCCGGAACCTATTCGGACGAAATGGTATACAAAGCCATATACGACATCTACTCATCGGCTATTTTACGTGATACCATACAACACAATCGCATCCGCGATGTGGAGTTGCTGGAGCGTGTTATCAAGTATGTATTTGACAATGTAGGGAATATGTTCTCGGCAAAAAATGTGGCAGATTACTTTAAAAGCCAGAACCGCCGAATTGATCTGAATACGGTGTACAATTATCTGAACGCACTGGAAGGGGCCTTCATCATCTATCGGATTCCCCGTTACGACATAAAGGGCAAAGAGATCCTGAAAACAAACGAAAAATACTTTGTAGGCGACCAATCGTTACTTTATGCCGTAATGGGGTTCAAAGACCGCCTAATCTCCGGCGTTCTGGAAAACATCGTGATGCTCGAGCTGAAACGGAAAGGGTTTCATGTTTTTGTTGGAAAGACGGGCGAAAAGGAAGTCGATTTTGTAGCCGAAAAGGGGGATGAAAAAGTATATGTACAAGTATGTTACCAAATGGTAGAACCATCAACCATCGACCGTGAGTTTGCTCCTCTACTCGAAATCAGAGACCATTACCCTAAATATGTGGTAAGTATGGACGAAACCTGGAGCGACAACGTAGAAGGTATCCGTCACAAACACATAGCCGACTTCTTATTGCAGAGAAAATATTAACACAAATAGATCTCTCTCATTTCAACAGCTTCATAAAGAACCCTCCTACAACGGATCGCGCCTGGAATCCTACCTTAACGGGCTCTTTGGTCTCATACCAATCGGTCATAGGAACCCGATCGGTGGTTTCGTTGTAGAAAAGGTGAATAGGATCGGTCAGTGCCCGGAAACTCTCCTGATCCGGGGCCATTGAGGCTGTCCAGATAATCCAGTCGGACTTGGTATAGGCGCGGCGGCTGTCGAGGGGCAGGCCGTAACGGTTCTGTTTGGTCAGGTACCAGGCTAACTCTTTTTCTATCACCTCGCGGGGAAAGAGATTGAAGTCAAGCAGTTGATCCCAAACCAGGTTATATTTCTGGCTCCAGGTGCCGGGACCGTCGAATGTGAGTCGATAATGATCGTTATCCGAGGCCATTTGGATCCACTGTTCTGCCATCTTTTGGGCCGCTGCTGCATAGGTTGCTGCAATGGAATCTTTGTGCAGCATGTCGGCCAGACGGCCGTACGATGCAACCCCCAGGATAGCCTTTACCGAAAGATTGGCATTATGGGCCAGATGTCCGGCAAAGTCGTCGGTACAAAGCTGGTTATCCGGATCTAATCCCTTTTCCAGCAGATAATCGGCCCAGACCGACAACACCTCCCAGTGAGCGGCAGCATAGGAGGCACTCTTCTCAGCCCTGGCAATAGCCGCAGTAAGAATCAGCATATTGCCCGCCTCCTCAACCGGCATATCCTCGCCATAGGTTTGCCCGTTGGCTTTTGGATAGGTACCCACATCGTGCGCAGGAAAAGGTTTCGTCCACTTTCCACTCTCCGAATAGTAAAATATGGGATTCAGCATGCCTTTCAATAACTCCGGGTTATAATAGAGAAACAGGGGTGCCGAAGGATAGGTCACATCGACCGTTCCGATAGAACCATTGCTAAAATTCTCTTTCGAAAAGAAGAGGGGCTCTCCCTCACTGTTCCTCACCAGCTTATGTGCCGCGATTGCCTGTCTGTAGGCCAGAACGCACATCTCGGCATACTTTTCGCCTCCAACAGCCACGCAGCTATTCCACAATTGGTTATCGAACAGAATTGCCTCCCTGCGCACCTTCCGGTAATCGAGAGCCGCTCTCACCAGCATATCGTCCATCTGCACCTCTCCCTCCTTTTTCCACCAAGCCATTCTGTGGTCGCCAAAAAACTCAACAGAGAAGAGATCATCGTATCCAAGAAGCATAAAGCCCGATTTAGGAGATTCGTCCACCAAACCTAAGCTTTCAGAACAGGCCATCACCGGAATAGATTCGGCCATAGATACCACAAAAGTGGTATCACAATGGCTGTTTAACTTGCCATCTACTACAAATTGCTGTTTTACAGAAGTATACCCGCCCATATTGTAAGTAATGGAGGGTAAAGAGGGCGACGACAAATAGAGATAGCCCCAATCGATTCGACGGTTATCACCACTTTTCTGAAGAATGGGCTGTTCTGTTGTGCCGCTCCGCAGATAAAGCTGACTGCCTGCATGACCCGACTCCAGTTTCACCGTTTGAGAGAGATCATCAACTGCCCATTCCGGCGTAACATCCAAATAGATCTCGGCAGTGTGAGGCATCCCATCGTTCGAAACCACTTCGTAATCAATATAGCCCACGGGGCGCGAAAGCAGATCAAGATTCGAAGGGAGTAAGGGCGAAGTAAAAGTCAGTTTTAAATCGACAGGACCACAGGTAAACCGATAATGGGTACCGGTTGCAGAGAGCGAAACGGAACGCTGGGTGGCTGTTTCAGGAAATTGCACAGGAAGATCGCTTTCGGCGAAAATGCCAAAATCCACATATCCCCCGCCGGTTCGGTTATGACAATGCACAGCAATGACACTCTTTTGTCCGGGAGGCAAAAGATGCCTAAGCGAATCGAGCGACAGAACCACATTCTGCTTCCACTCATATCCGGTAGCAACCAGTTTTTCCCCATTCAGATATAGCTCAAAGATATCATCGTGCGAATAGACCAGGTAAAGGGGTTTTTCCCGACTTACACTATCGAGCGTAAACTCGCGACGCACCCAAATATCCTGCGTATCCCAGGGAGTAACCACCACCGATTGATCGGCAGTCCCAAACGATCCCTTCCCCTCGATCCACCCTTCGGCCTTATATGCGGGCAACTCCCACCCTTTGGAGGGTTCCGACAGGAGATACTTTGCATCCCAGCCTCCAAGATTAGCCATGGGAAGAAGGGCTTTTCGGGGCAACTCCTCCTTTCCTAAAAAGCGATAGAGCTTTCCGTCTACCCTTAGTGCGCCAACCATTCCATGTCGGGTTCCCGTCCAGTGGCGTACCACATCATCGTAAAGTCGGTCGCTCATCGACCATGCACTGGTATAGGGGTCGATGGTGATAAGGGGATAGGCGGGCGCCCTGAGATTTTTTGTTACAGAGATTTCGGGCAGAGCCGGCGAACAGGCTCCCACAAAAAGTAACGAGGCAACAGACAAGAGCCAAAAATGGCTGCGAAATGTCTTAATAAACCACATAACAACTATATTAGGAGGGTAATAGACCGGAGTCGCAGCGCGCAATTACATGGAGAAGACATAGCCTACCCCCACACTATAGGTTCGGGGAGGATTGGGCACATTCTGTTCGCGATCAAACCGATAGTAGAGCGAAACGGCGTTACGCTTGTTCCATTGATACTCCATACCGGCAGTGACACGCCAGGCATCAATCAGATTGGCCGTTTCGCGGTTCAGCGGATAGAACATTTCGCAAGAGAGTTCCGGCCGGAGCGGAAGACGCGGCATCTGATACCGCACCTGAATCCGGTTTCGCCAATAAGTTTTAGGATTTATACGATAATCGCCACGCGACTCATCGCGTGATGTCGATTGAAAACGGGACCGAAAAGCCACCGTCCAGTTCCGTTTCACCTCCTCCTTATAATTGAGGGTAACGGCAAACCGGTGTCGGGTCTCGAAAAAGGAGTAATCCTCCTCTTTCCGGATAAGGCTATAGGCAAATCCCGCTTTAAGCTTCTTCTTAATCAGGCTATAATCAACACCCAGCGTCGACTTGGAACGGTTAAAATCAGAGGCGTTGTTCGAAAAGATAAACTCCTGTTCGAACGAGGCATCCCACCGCCGAATCAGCGGCATATTCACTTCGCCGCTAATGATGGCTCCAAAGTCATCCTCCTGCGCCACCACCAAAACCGGAAGCAAAAGGAGACCTGACACAAGAGACCTAAGCACAAGCCTGCAGATATTAGCCGGGATTCTCATCATCACTGAATTGTTTGAGTTTAACCATAGTGTCGATGGTGCTCACCTGCGACGATCCGGGATGGTAATACACCTTCACATAGGCAGCATCACGCAGGAAATCGATATGGCCAACCTCTATCCTGTCTATCTGCAAGCCGGTTCGTGCCTCCAGATCGGCCTTCAACTCCTGCTCGCGTCCCACCTGAATCAACTCTATCTTATCGTAGAGAATCATCTTGTAGGAGATGTGGCTCAGGAAAGTGGTACTCTCCATAGCCCAGGTGGCCAAAATGAAGAGCACATTGGTAACACCCAGCACCATTAAAGGCATCCCGGCACCTAATCCATTAATAACCGAGATACCAATTACCATAAAGAGATAGGTCATCTCGCGAATAGGCACCATCTCGGTTCGATAACGGATAATCCCGAAGATGGCAAAAAGTCCCAGCGTAAGTCCCACCTGAATCTTCACACTATCCAACAGATAGAGCAACAGGAAGATGGTAACTGAAAAGAGAATAAAGGTAAAATAGTAATCGCGGCGTTTGCTCTTCTTGTAGTAGAAAAACTGTATCAGAATCCAGCAAACCAGCAGGTTTGCTGCAAAGTGAACCAGAAGGAGAATAATACCCTGAAAATCCATAACAGGGCCAAAAATACCGGCAGCTGCGCCTGCAGAGGGGGTTCCGTATTCCGCGGCAATCTCCGGATCGAACATTGGCAAATCTTGAAGCATTGGGTAGTAGTTTAT
>JBFWIG010000175.1:0-5741 GCA_050256115.1 Bacteroidales bacterium
TACGCTGTTGGGGCGTTTCGACGAAGAGATAACCCTCTTCGGCGGCGTTCGTTTTAAAACCGGCATTCGCAATGCCTTCCTTTCGCACTGTATTGTTCACGACAACGCGTTGATTCACAATATCCGAAGCTACATTGCCAACTATCGGATCGGCCCAAGGGCAGTGATTCACAACGTGAGTCACATCGCTACCGACGGAAAATCATCGTTCGGAAACGGTACCCATGTCGATGCCATTAACGAAGTGGGTGGGCGTGATATTGTGATTTACGACCATCTTTCGTCGCACATGGCCTACATTATGGCCCTTTATCGTCATCGCACAGAGGCAATTCGTCAGTTTAATATACTGGTTTCGAATTACGTACAGTTTGTCACCGACGATATGGGCGATATTGAGGAGGGCGTTTCGATTGTGAATTGCGACAGCCTCCGGAATGTCAGAATTGGCCCCTATGCCCGACTGGAAGGGGTTTCGAAACTGGCAAACGGCAGCATCAACAGTACTGCAGCCGATCCCGTGACCATTGGCCAGGGCGTTATGATGGAGAATTTCATTGTCTGTTCGGGCAGTAAAATTACCGATGCCACGCTGGTTTCAAACTGCTTTATCGGACAAGGATGCATTCTCGACAAACACTATTCGGCCGTTCACTCCCTCTTTTTTGCCAATTGTCAGGGTTTACACGGCGAAGCCTCTTCCATCTTCGCGGGGCCCTACACCGTTTCGCACCACAAATCGAGCCTCCTGATTGCCGGCATGTTCTCGTTCCTCAATGCCGGTAGCGGTTCTAACCAGAGTAACCACATGTATAAGCTGGGACCCATTCATCAGGGGATTGTAGAGAGGGGGGCAAAAACCACCAGCGACTCCTATATCCTCTGGCCATCGCGAATAGGCGCCTTTTCGCTGGTGATGGGCCGACACAAACACCACTCCGACACGGCTCACTTTCCCTTCTCCTACCTGCGCGAAGAGAACAACGAAACCTTTCTTACCCCTGCCATCAATCTCCGCAGCATAGGGACCGTACGCGACTCGCAGAAGTGGCCCTCGCGCGATCTGCGCAAAGATCCCAATCTGCTCGATATGATCAACTTCAATCTTCTCAGCCCCTACACGGTGCAAAAGATGATCGAGGGGCTCAATATCCTCAAACAACTCCGCGACGAGAACAACGCCACCCCGGCCGAGTACATTTATCAGCACATGCGAATAAAGCATAGTGCCTTAGAACGGGGTATCCTGATCTACGAACAGGCTATCTGCAAATTTCTTGGCAACTCTCTGATAAGCAGGCTTCAGGGAAAAAAGATCGGGTCGGTAAACGAGATGCAAAAATTGTTGGCCATGGATACAGAGCTGGGCTACAAAGATCGTTGGCTCGACATCTCAGGCATGATCTGTCCGGCCAAAGTAATCGACGACCTTCTCAACGAAGTGGAGTCGGGTGCCCTCAATACGCTCGAAGAGGTCAATGCCTTTATCCGTTCGGTGCACCACCACTATTATGTCTATGAATGGTCGTGGGCCTACGGCGTATTAGAAGAGTACTACCAGATGAAGCCCGATGCCTTTTCGCCGAAAATGGTTATCGAGATTATTCAGAAATGGGAAGATAGCGTACTCTCTATCGACGAGATGCTCTACAAAGATGCGCAACAGGAGTTCCTGTTAAATAAACAGGTTGGATTCGGCATCGATGGCGATCTGGATGTACGCGAGAAAGATTTTGCTTCGGTTCGGGGCAAGTTCGAAGACCACCCTATGGTGGTAGAAATAACCCGACACAAAGCACGAAAAAAACAGCTGGGCGATACCATGATTGCCCTCATAGCAAACATCAATTGATCCAAATTCTTACAACAGAACCATGTGCGGAATTATAGCATATATAGGCAACAAACCTGCAAGAGAAATTCTTCTGTATGGCCTGAAAGCCTTAGAATATAGAGGTTATGACAGTAGCGGAATGGCCATTCTCAACGGCAGTATCTCCATTTGCAAGGCGGTTGGAGGGGTTGATTGCCTGGTAGAGAAGAGCAGTCTGCTTGCACTCGACGGAACGGTTGGTATGGCACATACCCGTTGGGCAACACATGGCAAGGTAACCGAAAGCAATGCACATCCGCACCTCTCAGCTTCGGGCAAATGGGCCATAGTGCACAACGGCATCATTGAAAACCAAAGTATTGTAAGAGCGCAGCTGGAATATAATGGCTATTCGTTCAACAGCGATACCGACACCGAGGTATTGCTCAATTACATAGAGCAGGAGTGCAGCAAAGGGCGTTCGGTTCCCGAGGTAATGGCCCGTGTGGAGGATAATCTGGAGGGGAGTTACGCCTTTGTCTTGATGGATAGAGATAAACCGGACCAGCTTTGGTGTATGCGAAAAGGAGCTCCCCTGGTTGTGGGTTTGGGAAACGAGGAGCTCTTTATCGCCTCCGATCCTTCGGCCTTCGGAACGCTTGCCTCACACTGCTTTTTCCCCGAACACAATCAAGCTATCCTACTCACTAAAGGACAACAGCCCAAGGCCTTCGGGAAAGAGGGGCGCCTGCCCGATCCGGTTCCGATGCCCATGATGCAGATAGCGGACTCAACCCATCTTGACGGTCACAAACATTTTATGCTCAAGGAGATATGTGAGCAACCCGAGATTCTGGAGCGTAACCTCCGGCTCGACAGGGAGAGCCTTCTAAACGATTTTGGACGAGTTATTTCGGACAAAGTGCCCGGTGGCCGAATTGTAATTCTGGCCTGCGGAACCTCCCTGCATGCGGGAATGGTGGGGCGCTATATGATTGAGAAGTATGCCGGCATTCCGGTGGTGGTAGAACAGGCCTCCGAATTTCGTTACCGGAAACCGGTTGTCTGGCCCGGCGATCTGGTAATAGGGGTCTCCCAATCGGGCGAGACGGCCGATACACTGGCGGCTATACGATATGTGAAGAAAAAGAATGCTACGGTAGTAGGACTATGCAATGTGGCTCACTCCTCCATGGCCCAGGAGTGTGATGCTGTTATTCTTCTGGACGCTGGTCCGGAGGTAGGCGTAGCCTCTACCAAAGCTTTCTTTGCTCAAGTCATTCAATTTATACGACTTACAGTCTTTCTTTCGAAAGATGCCACCCTGCGCGATGCCATAATGGCCCATATTCCGGCACTTTCGGTCTATCTCCGGCAGTTGATAGACCAAAAAAGTACCATCGAAGCGTTGGCGTGCCAATATGCCTCCACCCATCATTTTCTCTACCTGGGAAGAGGAATTCATTACCCATTAGCACTCGAAGGGGCCCTTAAACTCAAAGAGATTGCCTATGTACATGCCGAGGGATATCCGGCTGCCGAAATGAAACACGGTCCCATTGCCCTGATAGAAGAGCTCTTTCCTGTGATTGCCATAGCCAACGACGACGAAAACCGCACCAAAATGGCCACCGGTATTCAAGAGATCAACAGCCGTAACGGCCAGGTGATTGCGTTGGTAACTACAGGCGATACCCTTATCGCTGCCGAGGCCCGTCATCCCCTCTTTATCCCGGCATCGCACGAAATGTTACTTCCGCTCTTAACGGTAATTCCCCTGCAACTCTTTGCCTATTATATGGCCCTTGCACGCGGGTGTAATGTAGACCGACCCAGAAACCTGGCCAAATCGGTTACGGTAGAGTAACGCCCCTGCCGCATCGCATTTTTTTGTACGTTTGCACCGCAAAATGTACAAAATGAACCAAAAAATCAGAGAGAGTTTTCAGCAGGCCTGGCAACCCGCCCTCCGGTCGGCGTGGTGGTTACTAAAAATTATGATCCCCGTTTCGATAGGCGTCACCGCGCTGCAATACCTTGGGGTCATTCAATGGCTCTCCGGTTATCTGGAGCCCTTTTTCCGGCTCATCGGGCTACGGGGTGAAGCCGCCCTGGTACTGGTAACCTCGGCCTTTCTGAACCTCTACTCAGCGCTGGCAGTAATCCAAACCATTCCCTTTACCGCCAAGGAGGTAACCATTCTGGCCCTCATGTGCCTGATAGCGCATAATATGGTGGTAGAAACCGCTGTACAGAAGAAGACCGGCTCTTCGGCACGCAGAATGGTGGTGATTCGCCTCTCGTGCGCTCTCCTTGCCGCCATCTGCCTGCATCTGTTTATTCCCGAAACCCATCGCTACTTCTTTACGGCCGTTGAGAACAACCCCCACACCCCCTTGCGCGAAGTGGTAAACAACTGGCTCTCCTCTACCCTCTTTCTGAGCACCAGATTGGTACTGATTGTGGTACTGCTCAATTTCATGCAAAAGTTAATGGAAGCTTTTGGCGTGATGCAATTTCTCTCCAAATTGCTGGCTCCAGTAATGCACCTGTTTGGGCTTTCGCGCCGCACCTCATTTCTCTGGATTGTAGGCAATGTAGTGGGACTGGCTTATGGTGCGGTAATTTTGATAGAGACCCGTAAGCAACACATCATCTCGGCCCGCGAGGCCGATCGCCTCAATCATCATCTGGCAGTATCGCACTCCCTGTTAGAAGACACCCTTATTTTTGTGGCCATCGGTGTGCCGGTGTTATGGATTACCCTGCCCCGGATTCTACTGGCCATCGGCGTGGTTTGGGGCGCATACGGCCTGAAAATTCTTTTTTCGCGGGTTCGAACGCGCATACAACCGGCTCCTCAAACCACTAACCTTCAAGATTAGTTAACCATGAACTCCCTGTCGAAATCCGCTACCTTCCGTTTTGGGCTCCTACTGCTGCTCACGCTATGGCTACCTGTTGTGCCTATAAGCGCCAACAACCCGTTATCTCAGGAACTTTCGGCCTCCGACAGCGCACAGTTGGCCGACAAGTTACAGGCAATGGATCAGGTTAAAGAGATAAAACAACTGGAAACAACCCTATTCCCGGCCAAATTTCTGCTCCGTTTCGAGCAACCGCTTACCCACTCAAAACCCCTCGACACCTCTTTCCTTCAGCGGGTTATTGTTTGTCATGCCGGTTTCGACCGCCCCACGGTGCTGGTAACCGAAGGGTATGGGGCACAATATGCACTCTCGGCCGGTTATTCTGATGAACTGGCAAAACTCTTCAATACCAACATAGTGGTAGTTGAACACCGCTTCTTTTTGGAATCGACTCCCAAAGATACCCCATGGCAACACCTTACCGTAGAGAATGCCGTAAACGATCTGCATGAGGTGGTTACACAGCTTAAAACCCTCTATGGAGGAAAATGGATTAGCACCGGAATCAGCAAGGGAGGCCAAACCACTATCTATCATAAAGCCTGGTTCCCTTACGATACCGATTTAGCCGTTCCCTACGTGGCCCCCATCTGTAAAGAGGTGGAAGATGGCCGTCACGAACCCTTCCTGCGCAGGGTAGGCACCCGGAAAGAGCGGGCGCGCATAGAAGAGGTACAAAAAGAGATTCTCCGCAGAAAGGCCGAACTCCTCCCCCTCTTTACCGATCATTGCAACCGCAAAAAGCTCACCTTCAGGGCGCCTATCGGCGAGATATACGATCTCTCGGTGCTGGAGTACCCCTTCTCTACCTGGCAATGGGGATCGCCCACTGATCAGATTCCTGCCTCAACCGCCTCAGACCAGGAGCTCTTTTTGCATTGGATGAAGATTAGCGACCCCGACTATTTCAAAGCCGGCTCAAATCTCGATGCCTTCTTTGTACAGGCAGCCCGTGAAATCGGCTACTATGGATATGACACCCGCCCCTTCCGTAAGCT
>JBFWIG010000176.1:0-5693 GCA_050256115.1 Bacteroidales bacterium
CAAAGAGAAAGAGAAGGTGACTTTCATCCCGTCGGAAGTGATCGAACTCGACCATTACGTGCCGCTGGAAACCAACGACTCTTGCCTTTTTGGCGATATCAAAAAGATATTAATTAAAGAGGACCTGATTTTTGTGATGGACAAAGCGAACAAGACGATTATGATCTTCGACCAAACGGGCAAATTCAAGGCAAAAATCGATCACGCAGGAAACGGACCGGGTGAATATCTCCAGATTAATGACTTTGATGTTAAGAATGGTTTGGTATATCTATATGATATAAAATCGAAAATGCTCATCTATACGTTGAATGGGGAGTGGATAACAACAAAAGATATGGCTGTTGTCTTTTCCGAGTTCTCCATTTGTAAGGATGGCAGTTTTTTCATTTCGACAGGATCGCAACGAAATGAGTTTATTCCGGAAATCGATAGCTATAGCTTTCTACTTGGGTATCCCGACAGTATCATTACGCATAAAGGGCTCAAACGCAGTGAGTCAGGAAACAAAATGTCCATATTGCATTTTATTGATAATGTTACCCGATACGGAGATACCCTATTAGTTATACCTCAATATAGCCCTTCTGTCTATCAACTCAATCCCGACAAAACCATCAGAGAGCGCTACAGAGTTCTTTTTGAAAAACCGGTAACAGAGGAGGCCTTGGAAAAGGCCGATCCGGAAATTTGTAACCGGGATGTGGTTGCAAACGGGTATCAATACTTAGCATTCGGATGGCTGGAAACTTCTGAATTTTCACTTTTTAAGTATTATTTTCCAGGTGAAGACATGCCAATTCAATCCACTTCATGTTATTATTCCAAAAAGAGCAGAAGCGTAGTTTCATACGACTATGCTGACAATCGCAATCCTGCCTTCTTGTATTACACAACACCCAAAACCACCTATCAGGATCTGTTTGTCTCCGTACTGCCACCCAATCGCATTATCGAGAATAAATCCCGGATTCTGGAAAAGAACGCCAACAACCCCGAAGTACTCCGCATCCTGAACCAACTCAAAGAGGAGGATAATCCGGTGTTGATGTTCTTCAGGATTAAAGAGAACTGCCCGCTTTTCTAACCCGAAACCTCCCTCACTGACATGAAAACCACTGCCTTTTTATGGATTTCGCTGGTTGCAGCTATTGCCTTTTGTATGGTTCTGTTAATCACAAGGAGCGTACAACCAAAGGAGCTGGTGCTCCCCAAAGAGGAGCTGCAGGAGAAGCAGGTGTTACAATCGTTTGGTTTTACCGATTTTCGCATCGATAGCACGAGGTTCACCTCTCTCGACAAAGAGCCGAACTCATGGTCGGAATTGACCCGAAGCCCTAAGCTGGTGTTTCGATTCTCCGAAACCATGTGCGATGTCTGTTATCTCACGGAGTTGGAGATGCTGAAGAACTACGCTTCTGCCATCGGCATAGAGAATATCGTGGTGCTGGCAACTTTCGAAAGAGAGCGCGATGCAAAACTCTTCAGAGACCGAAACCATATTCCCTACCACTTCTTTAACCTTCCACAGGGAGCCATTCACGCCGAAATCGAAAACTTTGGTTATCCCTACCTCTTTGTTGCCATGGGCGATAGTGCCAGGTACTTCTATATTCCCGAGAAAAAAGCCCCGGGCATGTCGGAGGCGTACTACAAGCGAATGTGTATGCTCTTTCGGGATAAAACGGCAGAGCAGGAGAACGCCGCGCTAATCTTCAACAGAAAGAGCTTCAACCTGGGCACCCTCAAAAGCAAAGAGAAGGTCAAGGTGCCGGTATTTATCCTCAACCGATCCGAAAAAACCTGGGAAATCACCGATGTGTCGAGCACCTGTGGCTGCACCGCCGTCTCAACCGGTTCAAAGCTGGTTCCTCCCGGGAAAGTGGGAGAAATCTGGATTACCTATTCGGCAAAAGAGCCGGGCGTGTTCGTGCAAAAAGTGGCCATCACCTCGTCGAATCCCAACAATACGCATTACGTTGTGGTGAAAGGGGTGGTGGAATAATAAATGCGGATATTCCGTGACGGATTCGGCCGACTGCGCAAATTATGCTTGGAATAGTGTCGAATCTGTGCTAATTTGCAGAGGCGTTTGCAAACAAAACACGCTGTGCCACGTTGGCCGGTTACTTCTATCTATTAACCCTAAAACTTATTGCCGTGAAGAATTTTACGTTTTATAGCCCCACCTATTTTGTATTCGGAAAAGGAAAAGAGTCGGCAACCGGCCATTTGGTAAAGCGTTTTGGGGGAAGCCGTGTGCTGGTGCATTACGGTGGAGGTTCCGTGATTAAAAGCGGTCTGCTGGCAAGGGTTATCGACTCCCTACAAGCCGAGGATCTCTATGTGGTAGAACTGGGCGGCGTGCGGCCTAACCCGCGAAGCGGTCTGGTGTATGAGGGAATATCGCTCTGTAGAGAACATAATATCGATTTTATTCTGGCTGTAGGGGGTGGAAGTGCCATCGACTCGGCAAAAGCCATTGCTGCCGGCGTGCCTTATGAGGGCGATTTCTGGGATTTTTATCAGGGAAAGATGATAGAGAAGGCGCTACGTGTGGCTACAGTGCTTACCATTGCCGCTGCCGGAAGCGAAGGGTCGCCCAATACGGTGATTACGCACGAGGAGGGGATGTTCAAGCGGGGCGCCTCGGGCGAGGTGCTGCGTCCGGTCTTCTCTATTCTCAATCCGGCCCTTACCACCACCCTTACCCCTTTTCAAACGGCGTGTGGAATTGTTGATATGATGGCACATCTCTTTGAACGCTATTTTACCAACACACCCGATGTTGAGATTACCGACAACCTGTGCGAGGCTGTCCTGACCACCATTATCGGCGAGGCTCCCAAAGTAATGGCCGATCCGCATAATTACGAAGCCCGAGCCAATATCATGTGGGCAGGCATGTTGGCACACAACGATATATGCGGCGCAGGCCGCGAACAGGACTGGTCCAGCCATCAACTGGAGCACGAACTTTCGGCTATGCACGATGTGGCTCACGGTGCCGGACTGGCGGTGATCTGCCCGGCCTGGATGAAGTATGTAATGGCAAACGATGTGGCTCGCTTTGCACAGTTTGCCGTTAGGATATGGGGATGTCGGATGGACTTTGCGCACCCCGAAAACACCGCTCGCGAAGGGATTGCCCGACTCGAACAATTTTTCCGTTCGCTGGGAATGCCATTAACGCTCGAAGAGCTCGGTTTCAAGGCGTCCGACATTCCTGCACTTACCGCTAAGGTGGGGCTCCACACCCCTACTACGGTGGGCCGGTTTGTTCCCCTTACGCGCGAAGATATTGCCCGGGTCTATAAACTGGCCTTGAGCACTACTTAACGGTTGGCAATACTTATCGGCTCGCTCTATTTAACGGTTCTCACCTTGTACAGATCCATCTCGGGAACACGGATTACCTTTTCGGGGTTCTCCATGTAGACATTGTGGGTCCACCAACTGATTTCGGCCTTGGTGTAGATGAGTTGCCGGCTCTTTTCGTTGTAATAGACCGACTTCACATCGGGCACGTTGGCAATGGGCTCAAAAGGTGCAAAAGATCCGTCCGAGATCCGAAAACGCCACACCGAACGGGAGGTAGAGATCAGAAAGGTATCATCGGAAGAGGCAAAGAGCTCATGCCCGCCCGTTTCGGGCAACTTCCAGCGCTGCTCCAGCTTTAGTTTGGGCCGATCCGATTTCCAGTCGGATAACGAATAGGCTCGTAACTCATCGTACCCGAGGGCATAGAGCCTCTTTTGGCTCCGATTCCATACCACTCCGTGGCCGGAGTAGAGCGAATCGGAGAAGAGCGGTTGGTCCGAAAGGGCTTCATCATAGATGGATAGCCGATTTCCGCCGTTACCGGTAGAAAGGGCCACTGCTATTCTTTTCCCGGGCAGATAATCTACCGAGTGGGCAGCAGGCACTTTGGCATAAAAAAGGGCTGTACGGGTTTTGCGATCAACCAGCACGGCAGCTCCCGAAGAGGAGCAGATCAGCAGTTTACGATTTCGGTCAACCGACTTGTGATCGTCAACAGTGCGCATTAACGGAAAGTAATCCGACGGAAGTCCCTTGATATCAACCGTCTTTATCTCCCACGTAATCGATTTCTGCGTTTCGGTCGACTTGTTCAGATCTATAATCATTACCTTATCGTCGCCACCGAGAATCAACTCCCTGACAGGAGCATGGTAAGCGGAAGTACCCCGAAGGGAGGAACAAGCGGCTAACAAAACATTTACCACACAAAGGGAATAGAGAAGAAGAGATCGGCTTTTCATACAAAAAGGATGTTTGCAGTAAGCCATGGTTTATCGCATGGCCAGTTATCGTTTGTGCCCTAAAGTTACGGTTTTTCACGAAATGGGAGGCGTGCCATTTTTTCTACCTCCAACACCGCCACGCCGAATTCAACCCCGACTCTTCCCCCCAGCAGAAACACCCCTTCGCCACGGAAAGGCCAAGCCTGGAGCGATTTTGGAAAGTGAACGGTATCAAAGAATTGCCCTTTTGCATCCAGAAAGGTACCCATGGCCATGGTGTCGCCCCGCACGGTTCGGATATATTTTACCGTCACCACTCTTCCTAACATACGGACCCACCGCCCCTCATTTTGTGCCATTTGGCAGGCATCCAATTCGCCCCGGAAAGCGGTTTGCAACATGTCGAATGGCGAAAGGGTAACCGGGAAACCCAGCAGCTCCGTTTCGTCCCAACTATCGGCCAGCGGCGAACTTTCGAAGGGAGGTAATGAAGGAATGGACAGAGCAGTAGAGGTAGATGTAGAGGCAGAGGCAGAGGTAGAGGCAGAGGCAGAGGCAGAGGCAGAGGGAGAGGGAGAGGTAGAGGTGGCACACGGATCGGTTTCCGGAGAAATTAGTGCCAACCGGGGCAGTGCGACAGTTGCTGATCCCGATAGTTTCGCAGCGCCTGCAAAAAAGTGCATCTCCCACAGGAGGCGGGCTTTCGAGCTACCTAACACCCTGAGGGCACCCACACGAATCAGAATTACCCACTGCTCTTTGGGAAGGGTAACGCGTGCCATCAAATCGGCCAAAGAGACGAAAGGGCCGTTACGGCGGCGTTCGGCAAGAAGCGCCGAAATAGCTGACTCCTGCAACCCCTGAATGTGCAAAAATCCCATATAGATCAGGGTCTTCCGGACAGAGGAGAGCTCACTTAGCGTGGTTTCGCCGGGAACATCCCCCTGGAGTGTGGTCTCTCCGGGAATCTCCCCCTGGAGTGTGGTCTCGCTGTAGCTCCGGTTAATGCAGGGGAGTTGAAGCGTGGCTCCGCAGCAAACCGCTTCGTGAAAATAGAGCCAGGCCGGATAGAAGCCTCCGCCGTTGTTGATAACAGCCACCATAAACTCGAGCGGGAAATAGCTCTTCAGGTAGAGACTCTGATAACTCTCCACCGCGTACGAGGCCGAGTGGGCTTTGGAAAAGGAGTAGCCGGCAAACGAGGCTATCTGACGCCACACCTCCTTGCTGAGCGATTCGGGATAACCCCGTTCGCGGCAATTCGAGAAAAAACGATCCTCGATACGCGCAAACTCTTGAGCCGAACGAAACTTTCCGCTCATGGCACGGCGAAGCAGATCGGCTTCGGCCAGATCGAGCCCGGCAAAATGGTGCGCCACCTTCAGCACATCTTCCTGATAGACCATCACCCCAAAGGTCTCCGAAAGG
>JBFWIG010000177.1:0-5662 GCA_050256115.1 Bacteroidales bacterium
ATCCCCGTGAAGTGTTGGGTCTTCTCTCCGATTTTCGGCCCGATCTGATTCTGCTCGACTTAATGATGCCTTATTTGTCGGGGTTTGAGGTGTTGGCGCAGATGAAAACTGCATTGTCGCCCAACAGTTTCCTTCCTGTATTGGTGTTAACTGCCGATATCAGTCCGGAGGCAAAGGTGAGAGCGCTTTCGGAAGGGGCTAAAGATTTTCTGGTGAAGCCTTTCGATTTGATCGAAGTAGACCTGCGCATCCGTAATCTTTTGCAAACACGATTTCTCTATCTGCAAAATGAAGAGAGAAATCTGTTGCTCGAGGAGAAAGTTCAGGAGCGGACGCAAGCGTTGCAACGGTTGAACCGGGAATTGATTATTGCGAAAGAGCAGGCGGAGGCGGGCGACAGAATGAAGACCGCTTTTATGCAGAATATTTCGCATGAGATCCGAACCCCTCTGAATGGAATTTTGGGTTTCAGTAGCCTTTTGGTCGATACCGATCTCTCGCTCCAGCAGAAACAGGACTATTATGCGCTATTGCAGGACTCGTGCGACCGACTTGTCAATACCATCACCGATTATCTCGATGTCTCCCTGCTGCTCACAGGTAATATGCCGGTAAATCTGCAAGAGGTAATCCTCTGGGAATCCATTCAATCTACCTTAATGAAGTTCGAAACGCTCTTTAAGGCCAAGGGGTTGCAATTTTCTCTGCAGGTGGGTCCGGAATCTCGCCACTTATCTTTCCGGACTGATCCAAAATTGCTCAACAAAATCCTTGATTGTCTGCTCGATAATGCCCTAAAATTTACCCCGTCCGGTGCTGTAGAGTTGGGTTGGACCCAAGAGCAGAAGGCGCTCCACTTTTATGTAAAAGATACCGGTGTAGGCATTAGCAACGAGTTTATCGAAAAGATGTTCGCATCCTTTAATCAGGAAGATTACGCCACCAATCGCACCCACGAAGGGAACGGCTTAGGGCTCACCCTGACCCGGGGAATGTTGGCTCTCCTCGGCGGCTCCATCCATGCAGAATCGGAAAAAGGAAAAGGATCGACATTCTACTTCACGCTGCCAAAAAATCTATGATGCTCTAAGTGCATTTGCACTTCTGGTGCTCTGGTGCGATGAAGTGCTCTGGCGCTCTGGTGCATCGAAGCGCAAATGCGCTTCAAGTGCTGCGCTGGCGCGCCAAAACATAGCTCTCTTTCAAATGTTCTGGCGCGAAGCGCAGCACCAGAGCACTAGAGCACTAGAGCATTATTTATTGGTGTTGCGGCCGCAGTAGATCGTTTACGGTTTTTACGGGGTTGAAGGTTTCGATGGGTACCTCTACAAAGAGGGTGTTCCAACGGGCCATGGCTCCGTTCCAGAGTCCCGGCAGTTCCTGGGCTTTCAAGCGCTCACCGTCTTTCGATTTTTCGGTAATAAAGCCGGTAGAAGGATCGCGGAAGTTGGGCAGCCGGAAGGGTTTTCCCTGGTAGTCGCGGATGCCGCACACCAGATCTACCGGGTTGAAGTGGGTGGAGTTGTGCATGATGGAGATTTGCAGCGGATCGATTTGCGACGACTCTGCGATCTGAAGGGTCAGGGTGCCGTCGGCCTCTTTTACCCAAAACGGGCCTCCGCCGGGCTCGCCCTCATTCTTTACCATACCGCACACCCGAATGGGCCGGTTGAGACGGTCAATTAGCCATGATCTTTTTTGTTCGGGCATAAAGGCGTAGAAGGCCTCCGGAAGCCGTACACCAAGATTTTCTTCGATAAAGCGGGCAGTCTCTTCCGTCAGCGTGGTGTCGGGAGAGCTCTCCAGTTGACGTAAACGGCCGAATATCTCCTCTTGCAGTTGGAGAAGAAGGCCGGCAAGTGCCTTTTTGAAGCGGACTGTGGTCGATTTGTGTCGATCGGGAACCACATTATCTATATTTTTGATAAAGAGAAGATCGGCTTCTATCTCATTTAGGTTCTCCAACAGCGCTCCATGGCCTCCCGGTCGGAACAGGAGGCTGCCGTCAGGATTCCGGAAGGGCTCATTAAGAAGCGTGGCTGCAAGTTGATCGGTAGAAGGTTTTTGGAACGAGGTGGTGATGCGAAACCGTTTGCCGGTGCTCTCTTCAAAGCGAGGAACCGCTTCGTGGGTCAACCGCTCGAAGGCTGCCTGATGTTCGGGCGATATGGTGAAATGGATAAACACCTCGTTGTTGGCACTATCGCCATAGAGAGCCCCTTCGGCCAGATGCTCCTCGAAAGCGGTACGCGAACAATCGGGATAGGTGTGAAACAGCAGGAGTGCTTTGGGAAGGGAACCGTACCCCAGTCCCTCTTTGGAGAGAAGGGTTTCGAGCACAGCCCGGCTTTCGGACATTGGGATACCCCGCTCTTTACAGAGTGCCTGCAGTTGCGAACCAAAGGCAAAGCGGGTTATATGGTTGAGTACCTCCTCCGAGGCACGATTCGGGCTCTCCTGTTGCACATGGGTAAAGAGATCTTTGAACATGCGGGTAGCGGCGCCTGATGCGGGTACAAACTTCACGATCCGCTTTTCCACCCGAAGCCTGTTGTAGAGAGCGGATAACTCCTCTATTTGCACGGAGTTGAAGCAATGAATGCCTCTGCCGGCTGTTGCAGCCTCTACAATGGGAAGATAGGGGAAGCCCTTAGAAAAGTTCTCCAGTTGTTCCTCGGCCTGGTCGGGCGAAATGCCCTTGGCCTTTAGCAGATTCAGATCGTTCGAGGTAAACATAGTGCAGGAAATCAGGCTAACAGGATTTGTTTAAAGGATTCGAAGCAGGCCTCCATACCCAACGACTTTTTCTCTCCCTCCAGAAAGGCTTGCAGCCGTGGGGGGATTTCGGGGGTTATCTGAAGGGTTTCGGTAACGGTTTCGGAAAACTTGGCGGGATGGGCCGTCTCCAGAAAGAAGCCGGCGTAATCGGGGTGTTGCGCAAGGTATTCCGACAGGGCACGGAAACCGATGGCCCCGTGAGGATCGAGCAGATAGTTGTGGTTGGCAAAGCAGGCGCGCATGGTTTCGCGCACCTCTGCGTCGGTATAGCGGAAACCGGTTATATCGGCGGTAATGGACGGATAGGAGTGGTTATAGAGATCTACAATCCGTGCAAAATTGCTCGGATCGCCCACATCCATGGCATTGGCCAACGTAGGCACCGAAGGGCGGGGCGTGAATATACCGGTGGAGAGATATTCGGGGACAATGTCGTTACGGTTGGTGGCGGCAATGAAGTGGTCTATGGGTACACCCATCCGGCGGGCCATAAGTCCGGCAGTGAGATTTCCGAAGTTGCCGCTGGGAACAGCCCCCACCAGTTTGCTCCCTTGTGCTGCAAGTTGACCGGCTGCCCAGCCGTAGTAAAACATCTGGGGAATAAGCCGCCCCAGGTTGATAGAGTTGGCCGATGTGAGAATAAGCGAATTGCGCAGCTCTGCATCCATAAAGGCCTGCTTTACAAGGAACTGACAGTCGTCAAAACTACCCTTTACCTCGAGAGCGGTAATATTCCGGCCCAGGGTGGTGAACTGCTTCTCCTGGCTTGGACTTACCAGACCCGAAGGGTACAATACAAAAACTCTTACCCCTTCTACCCCCAGAAATCCGTTTGCCACGGCACTTCCGGTATCGCCCGAAGTGGCCACTAACACCGTAATCTCCTTATCGAGGCCATGGGTGAAATAACCTAACAGACGCGCCATAAAGCGGGCTCCGAAATCTTTAAAGGCCAGCGTTGGTCCGTGAAACAGCTCTAAAGCGTGAATCCCCGGAACAATGGGCACCAGCGGCACCTCGAAGGGAAAGGCCTCTTCGATAAGTTGTTGCAGCGTGGCGTTCTCCATACTGCCTTTCATGTAAGGAGCTGCCAGGGCAAACGCCATTTCATGAAAGGAGAGACCACTCCAGGCCGAAAGGGTGGAGAGGGGCAGCCGTTCGATGGTTTCGGGCATAAAGAGACCCCGGTCGCAGGCTAATCCTTGTAAGACAGCCTCTTTTAGAGAGACCTTATTTGCACGGTTTTGCGTACTGTAAAATTGCATAGTATAGGGAAAATGACAAGTTGGAAAGTGGCGCAACACGGTTGCGAGCTGCTATTGGGGGTGAGACGATGTTAGACGTGATGATTGGATAAAATAGTCGAGTAATTCATGTCCTTTCTCAAAGAGCCTGCCAGAGGCGATGCCCGTGGCCTCCGAAAACCGGCGGGTGCCCGATGGTACCGGGGCATGGCTGCGCCAGATGAGGTAGGGTATCGGATCGGTGGTGTGGGTGCGGAGTGCCAGGGGAGTAGGGTGGTCGGGGAGAACCAGTACCGAAAGATCAAAACCCTCGCGAGCCACCGCCTCCATTATGGGGGCAGCCACCTTTTGGTCGATATATTCGATAGAGCGGATTTTGTTTTCCAGTTCCCCTCTGTGACCACACTCATCGGGTGCCTCCACATGCAGATAGACAAAATCTTTCCCGTTCCGGAACGCCTCGAGCGCCTTTTCGGCTTTTCCGCGATAGTTGGTATGGAGGGTACCATTGGCTCCCTCCACCTCCATCGGTTCTAAACCGGCACAGATACCAATGCCCAGAATCAGGTCGACAGCCGAGATCACCCCTCCCTCTATCCCAAACTTACTCTGAAAATCGGAGAGGCGCGGACGGTGTCCTTCGCCCCAGATCCACATACTGTTAGCGGGTCGGAGCCCTCGGGCTTTACGCGATAGATTTAACGGATGAACCGAAAGGAATCGGTAACTCTCCTCCATCATGGCCAGAATTTCGGCATGATTATCTCCCTTGGGCAAGTATGCGGTAATGGGTTTACCCAGAATATCGTGCGGGGGGGTGAGGGTTACCTGTTCGCTTCCCTCTTGCCAAACCATCACATGTCGGTAGCTGCGTCCTGTATGAAACCGCAGATAGGTGTTGCCGAACTTTTCCGACAGATCGTGCATCAATTCGGCCGCTTCGGCTGTGGAAATCTCATCGCTGCTGTGGTCTATCATCATCTTTTCGGCATAGGGTTGCTCCTTTTCCGAAAGGGTTACCAGATTACACCGGAAGCACACCTCATTATCGGCCAGATCTACCCCCATGCTTACCGCCTCGAGCGGTGAGCGACCGGCGTAATAGATAGCCGGGTCGTAACCCATAACCGAGAGATTGGCCACATCGCTGGCCGGAGTCATGCCGGCCGGAACGGTTCGGGCACAGCCCAGCTCACCCTCCGAAGCCCAACGGTTAAAAGTAGGGGTAACAGCGGCCTCCATTGGGGTCTTCCCGCCGAGCGCTTCGATGGGAAGGTCGGCCATCCCATCGCAAAGGAGAATCAGATACTTCATCTTTACGTTATTTTCCAGAGGGTACACTACACATTGGCCACACGGATCAGATCGGCAAATACACCGGCTGCCGTCACCTCTGCGCCAGCACCATACCCTTTGATCACCATAGGCAGTTCGAAATATCGCTGCGTGGTAATCAAAATAATATTATTGCTTCCTTCCAGATTGTAAGAGGGGTGTTGTGCATCTACTTCGCACAGACCCACCGAGGGCCTGCCCTCCTCCAACTTGGCAATATATCTCCACTTCAATCCTTTAGCCGCCATAGCAGCCCGTTTCTCTTCGAAGGTGTTATCAATGGCCTCTACCGAACTCCAGAAGGC
>JBFWIG010000178.1:0-5654 GCA_050256115.1 Bacteroidales bacterium
GTGTATGCCAAAGAAGCCATTTTCACCCCGAAGTTCCATGGCAGAGAGCGTTTTATAGGATGCACAAAAGATGATAGTATCTTAAGAAACCGATTTGTTCCCATCCATTCAGTTACCGAACTCTTCCCTAACCTATTTATAATGCCCGACATCCCAATTTCTCTGAATAACGACACCCACTTTAAACACTTCTTTGTTCGGCCGCACGATGAATTGATTCCCGATGAATTCAACGACGAACTCTTTCTCGTAATCACAAGTAACCATCAAATCAATATCATCACAGCTTGCTCACACCGGGGCATTACAAATATTTGCTCAGCAGCAACCCAACACTTTGCGTTACCCGTAAATCTGATTATCGGTGGATTTCACACTAAAGAGAGCACGTTAGAACAGTATAACACAATAGTAAAATACATGCGACAACTACAACCCCGTGCAATAGGAGTATGCCATTGCACCGGGGTAGAAAAATATGCAGATTTGCGTTACGATTGCGACGCTAAAGTGTTCTACCACTATACCGGACACGAATGCTTACTATAATCATCAGATCTAAAGAAGCTGATTACCCTAAACCATCGAAAAAACAAATCAGACAATTTGCAATAAAATAAAAAAATTACCTTTGTTATCTGATAGGCTCAACGCAATTGCGTCAAGAGCATTTACACTCTAACTTCTATAGTATGTCCGAAAATTACTTCAAAACCCATCCGGATCAGGAGGGGTATTTTTCCGGTTACGGAGGGGCTTTCCTGCCACCTCAACTGGAAACGGAAATGAAAAAGATTAACGATGCCTATTTTGCTATCAGCAAATCGCACAACTTTATCTCCGAATTGAGGAGTATTCGCAAACACTATCAGGGACGCCCCACCCCGGTATATTACTGCAATCGGCTCTCCGACAAGTATGGTGCACGCATCTATTTGAAGCGTGAAGATTTGAACCATACCGGTGCACACAAGCTGAACCACTGCATGGGCGAAGCCCTGTTGGCAAAGTTTATGGGCAAAAAAAGATTGATTGCCGAAACCGGCGCCGGACAACATGGCGTTGCCCTGGCCACCGCAGCAGCCTACTTTGGTTTGGAGTGCGAGATTCACATGGGCGAAGTAGACATTGCTAAAGAGCACCCCAATGTAGTGCGTATGCAGATTTTGGGTGCCACTGTTGTTCCTGTTTCACACGGCCTGAAAACATTGAAAGAGGCAGTCGACTCGGCCTTTCAGTCGTATCTTAAAGATCCCGACAACACCATATATTGCATCGGATCGGTAGTAGGGCCCCACCCCTTCCCCATGATGGTTCGCGACTTTCAACGGGTGGTTGGTATCGAGGCCAGAGAGCAATTCTTCGACATGACCGGCGAGCTACCCGACAGCGTTGTGGCATGCGTAGGAGGAGGCAGCAATGCCATGGGCATCTTTACTGCCTTCCTCCAAGACGAAGAGTGCCAACTCTACGGCATTGAGCCGGGTGGTCGCTCCCTCAATCCGGGCGATCATGCCGCCACCATGACCAAAGGTACCCCCGGCATCATTCACGGATTTAAATGCTATCTACTCCAAGACGAGAAGGGCGAACCGTCGCCTGTCTATTCGGTTGCCAGCGGCTTAGACTACCCCGGAGTAGGCCCCGAACACTGCATGCTGAAAGATCTGAAGAGGGTTCATTACGATGTAATTTCCGATAAAGAGTGCATCGACGCCTTTTACGAACTGAGCCGATTGGAGGGAATCATTCCTGCATTGGAGAGTTCGCATGCAGTAGCATACGCCCTGAAACTGGCCCGCAAAGAGCCGCAAAAATCCATACTGATAAATTTGAGCGGCCGTGGCGATAAAGACATCGATTTTGTGCTGGCCAACTATGGACTGCCGGAATAACCCGCTGCCAGGAAAATCTATTCTACTCCTCTATCCAAATGAACCCCTTTGATGCACGAGCCCGCGATTGGGATAACAACCCGCTTCATTGGGAACGATCGGAGGTAATTGCTTCGGAAATGTTAAAACGGATTCCGGTTTCTCCCCACTTCACCGCGTTGGAGTTTGGGGCAGGAACCGGAATCCTTAGTTTCCTGATGGCCCCTCTCTTTTCCGAAATCACCATGCTCGACAACTCGCCCGAGATGGTGCGCGTGATGTCAGAAAAAGTGCAACTGGCAAAAACGTTACATCTACAACCGCTCTGTTGCGATATAGAGAAAGTCGATTGCCCCGGGTTACACGCCGATCTTCTCTTTTCACAGATGGCCATGCACCATGTTTGTGACGTAGCAGAGGCCTTACACAAATTTTTCGGGATACTCAATAAGGGAGGTTACCTGGCCATTACCGATCTTTACAGCGAAGACGGCTCCTTTCATGGAGCATCCTTTACAGGACACAAGGGTTTCGATCCTAAAGATTTCGAGATGATGCTGAGCAAGGCAGGTTTTTCTGATATCTCGATTGAGCCCTGCTTTCTTCAGAAAAAGCCCGTTGATGGCAGTCTGAAAGCGTTTCCGCTCTTCCTGGCTATTGCCCGGAAACTGTAAGCATCAGGAGCCCGCCTCGGAAGGGGGTTTACCGAAATGTTTCCGAAACACGGTACTAAAATAACCAACGCTGGCAAAGCCGCACATCTCGCTCACTTCGGTTACCGTGTAACGTTTCTGCCGTAACAACTCCATGGCATGATCGAGCCGAACCGTTTTTATAAAATCGGTGGGCGACAAGCCGGTAAAAGCCTTCACCTTCTTATACAAAAGCGAAGAACTCACCAACATGGCCGAAGCAAAAGCCTCCTTATTGAAAGCAGGATTCTCCATATTGGCTCTGGCTACCTCGAACATCTTCTTCACAAATTGATCGTTTAGCGCATTGGCAAAGAGCGGATTATCATTCTCTCCATCCAGCATCTTCAGCCCCTTCTCCCGCACAATGGCACGATTCCGGATAATAGAGCGGATTCGTTCGCGCAACAACGCCAAATCGAAAGGTTTGGTTAAATAGTCGTCGGCGCCCAGACCCAATCCCTCCAGTTGCTTAGCCTTTTCGGAAAGAGCCGTAAGCAGTACCACAGGAATATGCGAAGTTTCGTAGGTAGATTTCATGAGCCGACACAAAGCAAAACCATCCATCTTGGGCATCATGATATCCGACACCACCAAATCGGGCATCTGTTTTAAGACAATCTCCCAACCCCTGGCTCCATCAATAGCCGTCTCTACCAAGAACTCCTCCTCGAGGGCACTGCGCATAAACTGCAACAACGCCTCATTGTCCTCCACAATCAGCAACTGCATTCGCTTTGCCGTTTGAGAAGTGCCGTTTGCATCGACCATTCCCTCAGAGCCGTCGGGAAGCGAAGAGACACCCCCGGAATCGAACAGCGGTGAACCCACAGGTGCCTGCGTGGCTAACGTCTTAAACGGAACAACAATGCGAAAAATGGAGCCCTCGTTCTCCCGACTCTGACACTCAACCCGCCCCCTGTGCATGGTCACATAATTTTTTACCAGCAGCAGTCCGAGCCCCGAACCGGCCACCTTTGAGTTCACAGCATTCTCTGCACGATAAAACTCCTTAAAAAGTCGGCGCTGGGCAGCCTCACTGATTCCCATTCCCCGGTCCTTCACCTGCAACACCCATTGCGTATCGGTGCAAGAGAGCTCAACCTGCACAGAGCCTCCCGCAAAAGAGTACTGAATGGCATTAGCCAGCAGATTATCTATCACCTTCACCATCTTTGGCTCATCGATCACCGAAAAAAAACTGGAACAGTTGGCCGAAAAGAGAAGGTCAACATTACGATTGCGGGCCACCGATTCGAACATCCGTTTACGCCAGGCAACCAAGGCCACCACATCTACCATCGACCATGCCATCTGCTCTTTACCGGTATCGGCCTTCTGAAAATCCATCAAACGGGTTACCACCATCGAAAGTTGCTCCGACTGCTCCATGGCCAGGCGCAGATAATACTTCCCCTTTTCAGAAAAGCCACTCTCGTTCCATAACTCTTCGATAGGCGCCTTTATCAGGGTTAAAGCGGTACGAATCTCGTGAGCCGTATGGTGGAAAAAACGGACCTTCTCTTCTGAATGTTTCTGTTTGAGCCGATTAATGTAGAAAAGCATCGATAAGAGCACTATTCCCGTAACCAGCCCCCCGGCCAATGTCCAGAACCAACCCTTGAGCCAGAAGGGGGGCACCAACCTGACAGCAAGCAATCGCTCGCTCAAGACATGCGAAAGCGAGCTGTCGAGCAGCTTGATTTTCAGCACATAATCTCCACTTGGAATATTGGTATAGGTAACAATCCGGCTACCTGATGGCGACGACCACTCCTTGTCGAAACCTTCGAGCATCCAAGAAAACTTAGAACCCGACGAAACACCCAGGGGCACCAGTTCAAGAGTCAGGGTGTTCTGAAAATAGTTTAGCTGCAGGCTACGCAAGCTATCGATAGGTGTATCTAATAGAAACAGAGAAGTATCCCGGATAGAGCGACCCGATACGGTGATATCCTGCAAAAAAATCTTCCCGGCGGGAGGCGATTCACGCAGAGATTCGGGACGGAAAAAGAGGGCACCTCCGTTCGTACCCCATCCCAGCCGGCCATCTTGCAACACAAACTGTGCACATTTATTAAAAGAGAGCCCCGAAAGGGGGAAGGCCGACGAGAAGGTGAGAACCGCATGGTCTTTCGGGTGAAACCGACAGAGTCCGTTTTCGGTTCCCAGCCACAAATAGGATCCGGCATAGACCACACTATTGATAAAGTTAGAAGGAAGGCCCGATCGGGTAGTGAACCGGGTGGTAGACCTGTCGGCCGGATTGTACTTGAGCAGCCCGTCGCCACTGGTACAGATCCAGATCTCGCCATCCAGCACCTGAATATCCTGCACAGCGATTCCGGAAAGCAATTGCCTTATGACTCCACTCTCTTTATTCAGCAGCGATACACCATAACTACACCCCAACAAAATCTGTCCGGGGCTCAACTCTGCAAACGAGCTTATCGGTTCTACCGCATAACTCCTGAAACGATCCTCTTTGGCCAGATAACAGACAAACGCCCCGTTAACCCCTCCAATCCACAAATCGCCCTCGCTATCCTTGAAAATATCGAAAATAAAGTCGCTGGCCGGAGCAAATCCACTATGATTCCGAGAGTAATGGGCCAACTCTCTCCCGGTTTTCGCATCGAGCACATAGACCCCCGAAGAGTAACTGCCTGCCCAGATTCTGCCACGATTATCTTGGCAGAGTGCCAGAAAAACCTGAGCCTGCTCCAGCTCGTTGCTATAAAAACTGCGCCAGCGGTCGGCTGCAACATCCCGGCAACTAATCCCGTTATTCGTGGCAAACCAGAGATTCCCGTTGCTATCCTCCAGAATACTATTCACATCGTTGTTCACCAACGAATTGGGTTCATCGGCCCGATGAACCACCTGCTGCACCAAAGGGGTACCCTGATCGAAAAAAGAGACCCCTCCACTGATGGTACAGATCCAAATCCGGTTATTCCGGTCGCGATAGATATCGTACACCCCATTTCCCCTGAGCGAATAAGGGTCGTCGGCACTCTCTTTATAGACATTCCATACCTTTCTTCCATCGGCACTCACCTCCCTCTATCCCTGTCCTTCTACCCCC
>JBFWIG010000179.1:0-5627 GCA_050256115.1 Bacteroidales bacterium
GCCCGGCCTACTTTAACAGCAATGGCGGGTTACGCGGCATTAAGCGCGATATGTACGAGGGAGGCATTCGGGTGCCGTTTATTGCCTGGTGGCCGAAAACCATCGAAGCCGGAAGGGTATCGGATCACGTGAGTGCCTTTTGGGATTTTCTGCCCACGGCCTGCGATATGGCCGGCATTACCACTCCGGAAGGGAGAGACGGGAAATCGTATCTGCCGGAGTTACTGGGTAAGAAACAGCCCGCACACCCCTATCTCTACTGGGAATTTAACGAGGGAACCGAAAAACGGGCCTTCCTGGAGAATCCCTATAAACTGGTCCGGATTGGAAAACCCGGCGAGACAGGATACCGGATGGAGCTGTTCGACATAGAAAAAGATCCCTCCGAATCGGTGAACCTCGCGGCCTCCATGCCTAAAAAGGTTGCAAAAATGGAGGAAAAAATGGCAAAGGTTCGGACCAATCCGGAGGGATCGGGAGCAGAGTAGGCCGGGAAAGGCTTTTCTGCCGGAATACTATTTATCTAACAGCTCTTTCAATTTAGCCTTTAGGGCTTCGCCGCGCAGGTTGCGGGCAATGATTTTGCCTTCGGGATCGAGCAGAAAGTTGCTGGGAATAGAGCGGATTCCGTAGAGAACAGCCACCTCATTTTCCCAGAATTTCAGATCGGAAACCTGCGCCCACTCCAGTTTGTCGTCGGCAATGGCCTTGAGCCATGCATCCTTCTCACGGTCGAGCGAAACACCGAATACGGTGAAATTTTTATCCTTGTAGGCATGAAAAGCTTCTACTACATGGGGATTTTCGGCACGACAAGGGCCACACCAGGCTGCCCAGAAATCGAGAAGTACATATTTACCCCTGAACGAAGAGAGCGAAATAGGTTTGCCCTCGGGATCGTTTTGGGTAAAGTCGGGAGCAACAGCACCTACCTCGGTACTCTTCATCTTCTGAACGGTAGCAGTGAGCTCTACCAGATAGTCGCAAGAGGCAATGGAAGGATCGAACTGCGCAATAGATGCCTCCAGCTTGGCAGCATCGAGGTTGTAGGCCATATAGCGTTGCAGAATAAAGGCAAGCGCGGTGGAGGTGGGGTTCTGTGCAATCAGCGGTTGAATGTCGAAATTCTCAGTTTTCATCAGCGAATCGGTAACTGACCGGAAAAGATCGTTGCTGACCGAACCTTTAATCTCGGAGGAGGCCAGATCGGCAGCCAACTTCACCTCGATGGGTGAATTTTCGAGAAAAAAGGTAACGGGACGCGACTCTTTACGGGTAAGCGCGTACATCAGAGGGGTTTCGAGTACACCTTCGAAATTGAACTTTCCATCGGTAATCAAAGCGGAGTCGACGGTTACAAAGGCATTACCTTTATACTCCTGAAGCAGAACATACCCTTCTGAAGGGCCTGCCGTGACGGTACCCTTAATCTCGAAAGAGGGGGCTTTGGGCTGGCAGGCTGCAGCCAGAGCAAGAACGGTGAGAAAGAAAAAGATTTTTTTCATGCCAGTTTCTGTTTTAAGTCATTGTATTAGGATGAGAATCCGGGCAAAAGTACGAAATAAGTAAATACCTTTACACGCGGAATAGTCACGTTTCATTAAACTCTAAAACTCCGTGAAACAGAGAATTGTATACACTTCGGGCACTTTCGATCTTTTTCACAGCAACCATCTGAAGATGATTCGATACGCCAGAGGACTGGGCGATCTCCTCATTGTTGGTGTAAGTACCGACGAACTGGTAGCCTCCTACAAACAGCCGCCTGTTATCCCGTTCGAAGAGCGGATTCAGATTGTCGAAGCACTCAAGTTGCCTGATATCGTAATTCCGCAACATTCGCTCGACCATACCGCCATCGTAAAAAAACTTCACATCGACCGATTTGTGGTGGGTGACGATTGGGTGGGAAAATACGACTATCTGGAGAAGTTGGGCGTAGAGGTCTTCTACTTCCCTTATGGCAACGGAGTAAGTACTACCCATCTGAAGGAGCAGATATATGAAAACTACTCGGCCATAAAGCAGAAGACCGACCGACACGGAAACCCCGATATTGTGGTAGAATCATGAAGTATGCCTGTATAACCGGTGGAACCAAAGGGATAGGGAAAGCCACAGCAATGGCATTGCTGGAGCGTGGCTATACGGTGATTGCACTCTATGCGTCCGACCAGGAGGCTGCGGCCCGGATGCAATCGGAGTGCGAATTGCGTTTCCCCGGACAGTTCCACACGCTGCAGGCGCGACTTTCGGATATTTCGGCAATTGAGCCTACAGCTCAAGCGCTCGAAAAATGGGTGCCCAGGCTCGATTTGTTACTGTTGAATGCCGGTATCACCAACCGAAAGGGGCCTTTAGAGGTTAGCCCCGAGGAGTGGATGGAGGTGATGAATACCAATCTCAATGTCCCTTTTTTCCTGCTGCAACGACTTCTGCCTCTGATTCCGGCAGGAGGTTCGGTGCTCTTTACAGGTTCGCTGATGGCCATAGCCCCCCACTCACTCTCTCTGGCCTATGGCGTATCGAAGGCTGCTGTACATGCTATGGTACAAAATCTGGTAAAGTTCCTGAGCCCTATGGAGATCAGAGTAAATGCGGTAGCTCCCGGATTTATCGACACAGAGTGGCAAAAAACCAAACCCGATGAAGTGCGGAATCGGATTGCTCAAAAGATTGCTTTAAAACGCTTTGGCACTCCGGAAGAGGTGGCACAGGCCTTCCTCTTTCTGCTCGAAAACCCCTATGCCAACGGTGAAGTCTTGGTACTGAACGGGGGGTACGATTATACCTAGTCTCACACTTTTCAAACCCATCTGCCATGCCTTTTCAACCCGACGCAAAAAAGATGCTGGATCGTTTCCTTACTTATGTATCGATCGATACCCAATCGGATCCCTATTCCGAAACCCAACCCAGTACTGTAAAGCAGCTCACTTTACAGAAGATCCTTGTTAACGAGTTGAAATCATTGGGCATTCACGATGCTACGCTCGATGAGTTTGGGTATGTGATGGCCACCATTCCTTCTAACATTGCGTCGGAGGTTCCCGTACTCGGGTTTTTGGCGCATGTCGACACCTCGCCCGATATGCCGGGTGTAGATGTCCGACCCCGGATACATCACAATTATCAGGGGGGCGAAATTGTGCTTAATCAGGAGAAACAGATAGTACTCTCACCGGCCGAATTTCCCGGACTGCTCCGTTATGTAGGAAACACATTGATTACCACCGACGGAACTACACTTCTGGGCGCCGACGACAAGGCCGGAGTGGCAGCCATTATGGGAATGGCCGAATATCTGACCAGGCATCCCGAGGTGAAACATGGCACCATCAGGCTGGGATTCACCGTAGATGAGGAGATTGGCCGCGGGGTAGACCGCTTCGATGTAAAACGGTTCGGTGCCAGATATGCCTACACAATAGATGGGGGCTCGATAGGGGAGCTGGAGTATGAAAACTTCAATGCCGCCGAGGCGCGGATAGAAATTACAGGAAATAATATCCATCCCGGTGCAGCAAAGAATAAGATGCGCAACGCTTTGCTGATTGCCATGGAACTCAATGATCTGCTTCCCGCCACACAACGACCCGATAACACTGAGCTTTACGAAGGCTTCTTCCACCTCACGATGTTACGCGGTGAAGTAGAGAAGGCGCAGATGGAGTATATTATCCGCGATCACAACCGCGAACGGTTCGAACAGAAAAAGGCGCTGCTGCTTTCGAAGGCCGAGATGCTAAACCGGAAGTATGGCAAAGGATCTATTGTGGTAAAACTGAAAGATGAGTATGCCAATATGCGCGAAAAAATCGAACTGCATATGCATCTGATTTACACAGCTCAGAAAGCCATGGCCCTGGCCGGAGTAGAACCCGTCATCTCGCCTATCCGTGGCGGAACCGATGGCGCCCGCCTCTCATATATGGGGCTCCCCTGCCCCAATCTGTTTGCCGGTGGGGAGAATTTCCACGGAAAACACGAGTACCTCCCGTTGGAGTCGCTGCTTAAATCGACCGAGGTAATAGTAAACCTTATTTCCCTTTATGCCGAAACACCCGGCGGAATTACTAAGGCTCCATAAACCTTCTGTTTATGATACAGTTATACCCTATCCGCGTTACACTACGGAGGCAAATTTTGCCGGTAAAAACGGTATTGGGATCCTTATTTATTGCGCTGTTTCTGGCGGGATGCAGGCCCGAACCCACGCGTCAACTGATCACTGATAAGACGCTTCTCGACTCGGTGAGGGTACAATTTGAACGAAGAGAGGCAATGGCGGGCGATAGAGCCGACACCCTATTCTCCGTTTTCGAACGCCCCCTGTCGGCCTCGCAAAAGGAGGCGTTACAATTTTTGTATGCCTATTCGCCCCTATCCGATCTGGCCAACCTGGATGGCTCCTATTTCCTGGGTCAGGTTAATGCCGCGCTGGCTGCCCGCGACACCTTCTCGTGGGGTTCACAGATTCCGGAATCGCTCTTTTTGCACTTTGTACTCCCCTTCAGGGTGAACAATGAAAATCCCGACACCGCCCGCCAATACATCTTTGCCGAGCTGAAAGATCGGGTAAAGCATCTATCTCTATACGATGCGGCTCTCGAGGTAAACCACTGGTGTCATGAAAAGGTAACCTATCGCGCCAGCGACGGCCGCACCTCGGCCCCCCTGGCCACCATCCGCACTGCATGGGGCCGGTGTGGCGAAGAGTCTACCCTTACCGTTGCCGCGCTTCGGGCAGTGGGCATCCCGGCCCGACAGGTCTATACCCCCCGGTGGGCTCATACCGACGACAACCACGCCTGGGTGGAGGTTTGGGTCGACGGAGTCTGGTATTATATGGGGGCCTGTGAGCCGGAGCCCGAACTTAACATGGGGTGGTTTACCATGCCCTCGAAGAGAGCCATGATGGTTCACACCACCGTAATGGGCCCCTATAGCGGAAACGAGGAGGTCAATTTCGGCTGCCCGCTCTACGTGCGGGTGAATATGCTTTCCAACTATGCGCCGGTGCGGAGGCTCTATGCCAGGGTTACCGACCCATCCGGCCAACCCGTTAAAGGAGCAAAGGTGAAATTCAAACTCTATAACTATGCCGAACTCTACCCATTGGCAGAACTGCACACAAACTCCGACGGGCTGGCCTCGGTGACCACCGGTATGGGCGATCTCTTTATTTGGGCCTCTTCCGATTCACTTTACGGATACCGAAAGATTGATGGCGCCGCCACCGATACGATAGATGTGGCGCTCAACCGCACACCCGGCACCTTCTATTCGGAGGCCTTCGATCTGGTTCCACCCCCCATTCCGGCTGTTGCATCGCCCGACTCGGCTAAAACAGCCCAAAATAACCTGCGACTGGCTTACGAAGACGCTATCCGGAACGGCTACACTGCCACCTTCATTCGCAGGGAGAGTGCCCTTGCATTGGCACGCCAACTTCAGCTCGACACCACCCTTACCGCCAATCTGCTTATGGAGAGTCACGGGAATTGGCGTGAGATGGCACAATGGCTAAAAGAAGAGGGCTCGCACCCCATGGCTCTTCCACTTCTTGCTTCGCTCTCGCAAAAAGATCTGCGCGATGTAGATTTCCGGGTGCTCTCCGACCACCT
>JBFWIG010000180.1:0-5609 GCA_050256115.1 Bacteroidales bacterium
AGGGGCGTACTCCTTTTTGATGGCAGCAGCCAGTTTTGCGGCAGCCTTTTTTGCAGGATCATCCTGCGTTACCAAATAGTTGGTAAAATTGGTGCCGATCGAGATATAGAGGATAACAGAGTTTGCATTAGCCACCGAGAGGGTGCTGTCCGACAGGGTCACTTTTCCCCCATCGTTTTTTACCTGTGTATGAATCTGGTAACGAATCACACCGGGAATGCCTTCGTGATCGGAACCGTGCCCCTCAATGATTAAGGAATTTCCCTTCTTAAACCGGGTATGTTTTGCCCGGTTTGCATAGGTTGCCGTAAACGACAATTTGCCCTTTTCGGCTGCAGAAATACGCATCACCACCACATCGTCCGAAAACGAAACAAACGACTCACGGGTATACTCCACGCCGTCCACCTTATAGCGCGTGGTAGCCACAGCACGGTTTAGGTCGAGTTCGCGATAATACTCCTGAAAGGATTCATGGCCCGGGAAGGAGAGCGTCAGACTTCCTGCGGTTTGATAGGGCATACCGTGCGCCTTCGAAAAGAAGGTAGGGTTGAGCAACTGATCGGCTTCGCGACTTTTTCCTTCAAAGATTAACTGACGAACCTTAGGTAAGGCTTCGAGTGCTTTAGGGTTATCGTTCCGATAAGGCCCGCCGCCCCAAATGGTCTCCTCATTCAATTGTATCTCCTCACGCTGAGGGGTACCGTACACCATGGCACCCAATCGTGAGTTACCCAAAGGGAGCGCCTCTTCCCACATCTTTGCAGGCGATTTATACCATAATTTCAAATCTTCGGCCCGGCTCTGCAGGCCCATACAAAAAGTGGCTGCCAGTAAAATGATTCCCGCTTTTTTCATCTGCTCATTGCTATTTATTGATCAACAAAATTATTTCGAATGCTTCTTCTCTTACTACAACGGATCACTCGCCAAAGAGATCCAGTTCGGCCATCGAAGCCACATCTCCTCCACCGGCAATTGCCGTTGCCTCAATCCTGACATAACGCGCCTTTACCGGCTTTTCAAAGTTGAAGCGCCTGCGGGTGGGGTCGTTCACCAGGTTTCCGAAAGCAAAACGACCTGCCTCGACCCAACTCCGGCCGTTCAGACTGGTTTTTACTACCCCGGCCTCAATCATGCCGCGGTTATTCTGCGTTTGAGGCGTGTAGGCAAAGCCGGTAAGCGTAACCTCAATACCGAGATCTACAGCCACATAATGGTTTTTCCCGGGCTCCGACATCCAGTAGCTGTTCCGATTCTCATCCATCATATTCCGGGCCGACTGTCGCTGCTGTTCGCTACTGCTGCCATATAGCTTCCAATCCTTTTTCGAGAGGCCAAACGGCTCCTCCAATAAGGCGCCTTTCTGTCCATTTAGCACCGAAATGGCTTTAAGCGTGCCATTTTCCAGGAAAAAGGGTTCGGAATAGAGGGTAGAGGAAGAGTCGGGTTCGGCACCATTAGTGGTAAAATGGACGGCATACCCCTTATTCAAATTTTCGGCACTGTTCTGACCCGAACTATTCCAGCGAATGGCAGGATTTTGCGCTTCAATGGTAACCAGCCCCTGCATATCTCTTCTGGCCGACAACATAGGAGGACGTCCCTCATAGAAGTAGGCAGCAATTTCGCTGAGTGCAGGTTCGAGACGCGATCCGGTAATCCGCACACGAAGGCGGTTGGTGGTTACCGTGGGGAACCGCAGAATTCGCCGGTTACCGATATTGGTGGCCTTTGCCACTTCAACCCACTCTCCATCAAGGAAGGCATCTACTGCATGGCTCTCTACCCGCTCACCTACCTTAGAGATGGGTTCACGAAGCGCAATCCGATTGAGCGTAACAGGCTGAGCGGTGGTAATCTCCACCTCGCGCGGCTCTTCCGTAAGCATCAGGTAGGAGTCGGGACGATTATCGAGCAGTTTTTTTGCGCCTTTAGCCCCTTTCAGCAGATTTGTGTGGTAGGTTGCACGGATACGTTTTCCCACCTCTTCCAGAACCGCAACATCGCGGTCGGGGAACCTTCCTTCGCGGTTGGGGGGAATATTAAGCAGGAAGATAGAGTTGCCTCCAACCGCCCGCTCATACATATCGAATACCTCATCGGCATTACGAACCCCCTGTGTAGGGTCGTTGCTGAAAAACCAACCGGCCCGGATGGAGGTATTGGTTTCGGCCGGCTGATAGTGGAGATAAAAAGGCTTTTCGTGCGTTAACAGGGCCTCGCGACTACCCAAATCGGTTTTGGTGAGATCCTGAAAATCGTTCATCAGGGCGGGATCTTCGGCATACGGTATCACATTCCATTCGGTGGCCCGTGTGGCACCGCCCTCGTTACCGCACCAGCGGATATCCTCCTTGCCAAAGACCACAGCCTCGGGAGCAAGGGCTCTGATAAGCTGACGCCAGGCCCCGTAGTTGTACTTCTGCCCCCCTTTTCTTTTGGGATGGGCTCCGTCGAACCAAACCTCATGAATAGGGCCATACTCGGTAAGCAGCTCGAAAAGTTGGTTCAGAAAATATTCGTTATAGTCGTCGACCTCGAATTCGAAGGTGCTTTTGTTTTTGAAAGGGCGTCCGGGTACCTCACGAGGAATGGTCCGTTTGCTGTAGGTACTGAGGTTTCCGTACAACCCCGCGGGGTTCTCAATCTGAAACAGATCGGCAGGCGAAAGATAGACGCCCAGTTTAATGCCATATTTTTTACACGACTCCGACAGTTCACGGAGCACATCACCTTTCCCGTCACGGAAACCGGTCGACATAATGCCGTGCGTAGTGTACCGAGTTTGCCACAGACAGAATCCGTCATGATGCTTCACCGTCAGGATGGCCATGGTCATACCGGCCGCTTTCATGGCCTCGCACCACTGATCGGTGTGAAGTTCCCTGAGGTCGAACACTTCGGGCTCTTCCTTACCTGTGCCCCACTCTAGCCGGGTAAAGGTATTGGGACCAAAATGGATAAAGGCAATGAACTCATTGTTGATGGCAGCCAGCTGCCGTTTAGAGGGCGCCAGACTGGCCGCCTTCTCCAGAATCATCTCGTCGGTATCGGTGGCCTCTACCTTAACGGTTTCGGTGAAACGCGCCTTCGAAGAGGGCGCACATGCCTGTGCCAGCAGAAGCGGCAACAGTAAAATCGGCAACAACCTGCCTGTTGTAACAAAACCTATCCTTTTCATCTGCATACATTTTTCTGCACCCACGCTGAAAAGCTGCGGCGAAGGTGCAGTGCATTGATAATAACTTGCCTTATTACAAATATAGGCCTATTTCTCCCTGCCCAATAGGAAAATAGAGCGATTGAATAGCACAATATCGACTTTTCAGGACAGACCGTGCCCCGTTGCTATTCCGGAAGTGCGTTAATTCGCGCCTTCACCTTTTGCCAGGCATGAGAATCGAACAGGCAGCTCTGCCGCATGGTGTAGTACATTTTTGAAAACCGACACAAGGGAATTACAAAACTCAACTCGTGTTCGCCTACCCATGGGCGTACCGAAGGATCGAAAAGGCCCAGAAAGGTACGGTAGCCGTTAATCCGGTTTTCACGAACCGCATTGGCAATAACCGACGAACAACCGGAACCAAACAGGGAGGTTACAGCATCGGATTGGTTCGAATCGAAAAAGGTCCAGGAACATAGCCCGGAAAGCAGATCGGGGGTAGCAAAAAAGAGCACCCCTTCTATCCCTTCGAATCGGGTAATTTGGTCGATCCGAAAAAAATTGAGGTAAGGTTTTGGCGCCGGCATAACCTCCATTGTCTCCACAAACTGCCGAACCATTTCGGGAGTCTCCTTGTAGCGCTCTTTCAGAGAAACAAAATCAGGTACTCTTTCGGGCATCCCCGTGAATCCGCAATAGAATTTCCCGCCTCCGCAACCCACCACTTCGGCATCGAGTGCCAGAGACTCCCCGTTGCGGACAGACCACAATCCTTTGAAAAAGCAACCCCCGATTTTTTGCGGTGGTGCAGCAGGAGTATCATCGTATCGAAACACCAGGGGCAGAGGGGCGGCTTCACCAAAAGCCTCTCTATAGTTGCCGATAAACGTCTTTACCTCCATTAGTACTTGGTAAAATGATACTGCGCGCGCAACCGATCCTTCTCTTCAGCGGGAAGAGAGCCAAAATAGCTTTTCCAGCCCGGGCAGAAGTTGATATGCCAACGCCAGAACCGACCTGCAAGCGATGTGGGTTTGCGATCGTATTTGGCCCGAAACGGGCACCCTTCACATTGATTCACAGCCATAATCAGAATATTAGGTTAGTCATTACAGTTTCACGCAACAGGCTGAAATAAGTAGTCAGGGTTCAATTATGGCAGTCCAACCGCCGCCGGAGACCATCTTCAAAGTTTGCTTACTCCCTTTATTCACCGACAGCTTTTCTATTTTGTAATCCTGCGCATACCGATCGGCATTCACGCCATCCTTCATAACGGTCATGGTATAGTTTCCATCGCCAAGGAAGGAGAGATCAATCTCCAGTTGGCGCGGGGTGGCATCGGTCATACCTCCCAGATACCAACTGTTGCCCTTTCGACGGGCCACTACAATATAGTCGGCCACGGCTGCGTGCAGCACCCGGGTCTCGTCCCAGACTGTAGGGATGCGTGTTAAGAACTGGACCGTCTCCTGTTCCTGTTTATAGACAGAGGGCGATTCGCACAACATCTGCAGGGGCGACTCATAGACCACATATTTGGCCACCTCATGACAGCGGGTTCCCAAACCCATAGGGCGCTCATGGCTGATTTTGTGGTTTACCAGATGGGCGTTGAGCATGGCCCCGGGGGTATAGTCCATCGGGCCGGCCACCATACGGGTAAACGGCAGAGTTACATTATGTTCGGGGGTGATGTCGGCACTCCATTTGTTATTTTCATTGCCCTTGACCCCTTCGTAACTGATTACATTGGGGTATTTGCGGTGAAGGCCCGAAGGCTTAAAGGCACCATGGAAATCGGCCAACAGACCTAACCGGGCGCATTCGCTTGCAATTCGTTCGTACGACTCTACCATGTACTGGTCGTTACGCTGCATAAAATCTACCTTGATTCCCTTAACGCCCCAGCCGCTGTACGTTTCGAGAATCTCCTTCATATTGGCATTAAGGGGTTTCCAAAGCACCCAGAGAATAATCTCCACATTTTTTGGCTTCCCGTATGCCACCAGCTCTTTCACATCGATATTGGGGTTGCACTCGAGAATTTGCGTGGTCGAACGGGTCCAGCCTTCGTCGAGGATCACATATTCTATCTTGTTGTCGGAGGCAAAATCGATAAAATATTTATAAGTAGCGGTGTTGATACCCGATTTAAAATCGACCCCGAAAATGTTATTGGCATTGTACCAATCCCAGGCCACCTGACCCGGATGTATCCAATCGGTCTTCTCCAACACGCAGGGATCGGCCAGCTGATAGGCCAGATTGCTCTCTACCAAAGTGGCATCTTTTTGCGCCAGCACAAAGATACGCCAGGGGAAATCGCGGGCGCCCTCAACTTTCGCAATGTATTCGGCCTCTTGAGATATAATCTCATTACGGTCGGGGCCGCTCCGACGATTGGGTTCTGTAGCCAGCACATAGTGCGGAAATTTGG
>JBFWIG010000181.1:0-5592 GCA_050256115.1 Bacteroidales bacterium
GCACCGGCAGGGTGTTCCAATTGGGCGACAAGGTGCAGATTGAGGTATGGCGTGCCAACCTGGTGAAGAAGCAGCTCGATTTCAGAATGCCCGGTGTAGAAGAGGCGTCCGAATCGCTTTCGCAGCGGAGTCACGGCGAATCCAATTCTTGGGGTCGTTCTGGTGGAGGCAAGGAGTCTGCCGGCAGATCATCAGGCAGCCGAAACACCGGCAGCCGAAACACCGGCAGTCGTGCTTCGGGCAGCGGTTCCTCTGGAAAGAGCGCTTCCGGCGGCCGTTCATCCAGTGGCCGTTCTTCAAATGGCAGAGGGGGTAACCGTTCGAAAAACCGAAACCGGTAGTTACCCGCCCGCTTTTTTTGCATGGTAGCCCAGATCGCTAAGGATCTGTACTATTTTGTCGCGAAAATCGCCCTGAATGAGAATTTCGCCATCCTTCACCGAGCCTCCTACGCCGCACTTTGTCTTTAGCAGTTTTGCCAAAGTTTCCAGATCGGAGGGTCCGCCTACAAATCCGGTAACCAGCGAAACGGCCTTTCCGGCACGGTTCTTTTTATCGAGCCATATTTTAAGATTTTGTTTATGGGGGGGTAACGTTTCTTCATACCGCTCCTCTTCCTGTTGGTAGGAATAATCGGGATTGGTGGAGTAGACAATATTGACTCGCTCCTTAAAAGGCTTTTTTGCCATAGCTCAACTTTTTTGCAAAGGTAAAAGATTGGTTCTACCCCGCAAAACCGGCCTCCGGTCTATCTTTCGGACCCGGAATGTTTGGCGGTCTCTGCAGAAACGGTTAGATTTGATACACGATAAATCCCGTAAACTGTTCAATTGTATGAAAAAGAATTTCTATGCATTTGCCATTGCCCTTGTAGGCTTTGGTTCATTGGCTCAGGCCCAGAATATGCGCCCGGAGCAGACCGAGTATTGGCACAATCAGCCCCCTGTAGTAACACCCGGCGATTTTGTGAAACCCCCTTCCGACGCCATTATCCTTTTTGATGGGACCGATCTTTCGAAATGGGCTGCCGATGGTAGTAACGGTCCCGCCACCTGGGAGGTAAAAGATGGTGCTATGACCATTACCAAAGGTGGTATTCATACCAAAGAGTACTTTGGTGATTGTCAGCTTCATATTGAATTCCGTTCGCCTGCTGAGGTGAGAGGAACCAGCCAGAACAGGGGCAACAGCGGCATCTTTATGCAGTCGACTTACGAGGTTCAGGTACTTGATTGCTACGATAACCTCACCTATTCGAACGGCGGAACCGGCAGTATCTACAAACAGAGTCCTGCCCTGGTGAATGCCTGCAGGAAACCTGGCGAATGGCAGACCTACGACATTGTCTGGACAGCCCCGCGTTTTGGAACCGATGGCAAACTGGATAGTCCCGCAGCCATCACCGTATTCCTGAATGGTGTACTTGTACAGAACCACTTTGTACTCAAAGGCGACACCCCCTACACCGGATTCCCCTCCTACAAACCCCACGGGCGACTCCCCATTTCGTTGCAGGATCACGGCAGCCCCGTAAGCTACAGGAATATTTGGATACGGAACCTTTAGAGCAATGTAGCGCTTCGCGCTACATTGCTCTGGTGCTCTAGTGCTCTGGTGCTGCGCTTCGCGCTGAGAATGTCAGGTTTGCTTTATAGCAGCTGTCGAATGAGATCGGCAGCTGCTTTTTTTACAAACGGCAAACTCTCTACGGCCCCAATCACTAGCGCGAAGCGCAGCTCTTGAAGCGCGCATGCGCTTAGAAGCACCAGAGCACTGTCCTTTCGCGCTTGCGCGTGCTAAATCATTCACCATTTCGCGCGCAGCGCATTCACCATTCACCATTCACCATTCACCATTGATTCTACTCTTTGATGAGTTGGTAATGTGCCTCTGAAAAGAGCTTGTGACCGAGCGACTCGGTATGACAGGAGTTGCAGTCCATTTTCACCGCAGTGTTATCAAGTTTTCCCTCACTACCATGGCAAGCGATACAGGAGGCTGCCTCTGTGTTGTGTTGCGTTCCCGATAGGTATTCTTGCGCATAGAGTGCGTTGAGCATAACTGTAAGCCGATAGCTGACATCGGCAGTCAGCCGACGGCAGCGCTCTTTCCGCTCTTTACTGCTTACACTAGAACCTGAGACTTCGCACCATTTCGTATTTGAGGCATGACACAACACTGATTGGGAGATGCTCTCGGGGAGAGTATCTGTTGAGGCACTCTCTTTGGGCGCAAAGTTCGGAAGGGGTGTGGTTTCGTACCATTGGAAAAGATCGGCTATCAGGCTGTCCTGAATACTTTTATCAGTTATCAGCATGCCTATAACTGCAGCACTCCCATTTAATGCACCACAAATAGAGCCGTAACCACCTACTCCACCGTGACCATACTTAAATAGGTGACTGGGGAAGTGGGTGTAGGGATCACCAACCTGCTCTGCCAGCTGGGAAACAAGGCTCAGCACCGTGGCATACATACAACTTCCATCGGGATAAAAGCGATAAGCTCTTTCGGCCGAAACCATGGGATCGAGCGGAATATAAGGCCAAATCACATTTTCCGGACTATAAGTGAGTTTCTTGGGTTCTGGTAATTGGGGTTTTGGGGAGGGGATGGCTTGTAACAGAGCCAGGAATCCAACCCCACCGCCGGCAATAAGCCCGGCCGACACTTTCATAGCTTTTCGACGATCCATTAGCACAGTATTCACTATACAATCCCGGGGTCAATAAACGAGAGCCCATCTCTTCCGGAATCGATTGGTAGATTAATAATTCGTAATTGTACGAACAAAAATAACAGATTATTCTTCTCCTGTCAAGCACCAGTAAAGAATTTTCACTAGCGCAAAGCGCAGCATTAGAGCACTCAAAGTGCAAATGCACTTTGAAGCACCAGAGCACCTGCGCGAAGCGCATCAGCGCTTCGAAGCAAATTGGCGTTCCGCAAATTTTAGGAAGGTGGGCCAGTTGGGGCCGGTGGTGTGGCCGCCGCTGTGTTGGCGGAAGGCAACGTCGCCATCGATAAGGGTGGTTTCTACAGGTGGAAATTTGTCGGTTCCCATATCCTTTTTGCCGAGAAGACGATAAACGGGTCCGGCTGCCGCGGCTGCCATAAACATCCCTTTGGGATCGGCCCAACCATCGCCTTTGTCGCTTCCGCTGCTAATGAAGATGGGACGGGGCGCACACATGGCAATGATTTGGTGTGCATCTACCGGAAGATCTGTCCATTGTAAGGGTCCGGCATATGTCAGGAAGTTGCCCGCCATCCAGTGATCTTCGTTCGAGGCGGCCACATTTTCAATGATTTCGCCGTAGTCGCGGCGGTAAAGAGAGGCTCCTCCGGCGCCCGACGAACTGACAAAGCCTATGGCAATGCGCGGTTCATAGGCCATGGCCACAAGCGTGGCTTTTCCATAACGGGAGTGTCCCTCTAAGGCAATTTTTTGGGTATCGACGGCAGGATCGGTTTCAAAATAGTCGATGGCCCTTGAGGCTCCCCAGCCCCAGGCTCTGAGCGAACCCCAATCATCAGGTTTTCGGAAGTTGCCTTTGTTTACCAACCCGATAATGCCATCACGTAACCCGGAGCCCTGGTCGGCCTGGATGCTGTTGGGAAACAGGATGGCATAACCCCAGCCTTTCTCTAATACCTGTTGTTGCCAACTCTTTTCGGCCGAGGCACCCATGCCAGGGAACATGCCGTTACGCATTCCGGGGAAGATAAAGCCAAACTCCATGATAACCGGAACCGGACCAGTGGCTGCGGCCGGTGTGGTAAGCGTGAGCTGGATCTTTACCGAAATGGCAGGGTAGGAACTGTTGTCGACAACCCCTTCCAGCTCTTTGGTAATCACCTCAATGCCATTTTCTACCCCTTTGGTGGTGTTCTTCACCACCCAATTTACCTTTGGGGTTTTGGCTGGCATCCGGCCATAGACCTCTCTGTCAAAAAGTTCGGCAATTTCGGGGCGTCTTTTCTTCCACCAAGCCTTTGAAGAGGTAACCTTTTTACCATTGATTAAAGTTAGAGGGTCGGGCAGTTCCGGAAAGGGATTGGCTTTCGACTCATCGTAGTTGGCATAGTTGGGCGCATTGGGGTTGCTTCCGTTTTTGCCGGGTCGCAAAGAGGTTATCTGCAGCTGTTGTTGCATGTTTTGGTAATCCTCCTGTAAGAGGCGATTCATGCTGTCGCGCGATGCCTGTGATCCCATGGAGAACTGGGCAAGAGCGGGGGAGGGGGAGGTTGCTGCCATAAAAAGGGCTAGCAAACAGGCAAATACCGATGCTGTTTTCATCTCTGGAAATTTTTTGAGGGTTTCTCTTACTCAAAAGTAGAGAATAATCGGAAGCACTGCAAACGATTGCACAGATTATATTTCAGGTTTTTCTCCGTAGGCAAGGTCGCCGGCATCGCCCAGACCCGGGACAATGTAAGATTTTACGGTAAGCTCGTCGTCGAGGGCTCCAATCCAGATACTGACATTTTCGGAGGGTATCCGTTTACGAAGGTAGTTGAGCCCTTCGCGGCTGGCAACCACCGAAACCAGATGGACATGTTGCGGATCGCCCCGTTGGATGATGGCTCTGAAAGCGGCTACCAAACTCTGACCGGAGGCAAGCATAGCATCGGAAAGAATGACCACCTTTTTATGGACATCGGGGCAGGTAAAATCCTGCACATGAATCTGAAGCGACCGATCCTTTTCGTAATGGCGAAAGGTAGAGATAAACCCGTTGTCGGCTTTGTCGAACACTTGCAACATGCCCTGATGAACCGGAAGCCCTGCGCGCAAGATGCTCATAAGGACGGGTTGCTCAACAATCACCGATTCCATAGCAATTCCCAGGGGAGTCTGAATTTCGCGGTTTTCGCAGGCGAGGGTTTTGCTGATTTCATAAGCAATCACAGCTCCCATTCTTTCCAGGTTAAGCCGGAATCGTTGACGGTTTGCCTGAATGGAGCTATCCCTCGACTCGGCCAGATAGGTATTGAATACCGAGTTTGTTTGGTTGAGAATGGTAATTGCCATACGAAAACAGAATTAGTAAAGAAGTCACTCTATTTGAGGCAACAAGATAAAGAGATTCCGCTTGTTCTCCAAACAGCCTATTTTATGGCGCCACCGTTCACCACTTTCTCTTCAGGCACAACAAATACCAATCTGCCGTCGTGGTCTTCGGAAAGAAGTATCATTCCTTGCGATTCGATGTTCTTTATTTTTCGGGGAGACAGGTTTACCAACACCGAAACCTGCTTGCCCGGGAGTTCTTCGGGTTGGAAATATTCGGCAATCCCCGAAACTATGGTCCGGATGTCAATGCCGGTATCCACCTTCATCTGAATGAGTTTGGTGCTCTTGGCAACTTTTACGGCCTCAAGGATGGTGCCGGTACGGATGTCCATCCGCGAGAAGTCGTCGAAACTGATCTCCGGTTTTTGGACAGCGGCCTGGTACCCCTTCTTCTCGTTTTCGCGTTTGGTGGCTGCCAGCTTTTCGAGTTGCGCCTCAATTTGGGCATCGTCAATCTTTTCGAAGAGGAGCTCCGCGGGATTCAAAATAACGCCTTCGGCGAGGAGCGGTTCACC
>JBFWIG010000182.1:0-5585 GCA_050256115.1 Bacteroidales bacterium
TCTTCGGCAGTGGTCTATACCATTGTGGCCGAAAACGGCTCCTCGAAAGAGTACACCGTTACGGTTACCCGCCGGCTAAGCACCGACAAGCAGATCACCTCTTTTGTGTTCGACAAAGCAAAAAACCCCCGGTTGACCCAATCGATCAGCGGGGTGATTAACCAAACCGCGCGCACCATTGTAGTTGAACTCCCCGGCGGAACCTCTCTTTCGGGGCTGATTGCCACCTATGTTACCTCCGGCGTGAGAGTGGCCGCCAACGGCATTCAACAAACCAACGGAGTTACCGCCAATAACTTTACCAATCCGCTTATCTACTCGGTTACCGCCGAAGACGGCTCAACTTTCTCTTACACAGTAACCGTCACAGCTGTTAGCTCGGCCAGTTTTGTAAGTTTCTCCATTGAGCGGGCCAACAACCCCGCCCTTCCGGCCTCAATTCCCTTTACCATAGACGAAGCCAATCACACCATCACAGGCAGCATGCTCTACTGGATCAACTCGGCGCAACCCGACCGTCTGATTGCCAACTTTGCCATCAATGGTGCCTCGGTAAGGGTAAGCGGCACCCTTCAAACCAGCGGCTCCACCCAGAACTCCTTTAAGAACCCCCTCACCTACACCGTCCGTTCATCTACCGGTAGCGAACAGGCCTACACCGTGCGGCTTATCTGTCCGCAGGTCAATGCCACGCTTCCGGTTTTGCGCTTCGATGTGCCCGGCACCATTGTGAAAGACCCTTACACCACCGGAAAGCTGGAGATCTATGGCAATGGCATTACCGAAGGGCTATGGGATCACTCTATGGAGGATATCGAAATTCGGCTGCGGGGGAACTCCACTGCAGGGCTGCCCAAAAAGCCCTATCGCCTTAAATTCCCGCAAGATTATAGTCCGTTAGGGCTCAACCATACCAAGGCCAACAGCTGGGTTCTCCTGGCCAACGATGCCGACAAAACCTTGCTTCGCAACGCCGTAGCCTTCGAAATCTCCAAGACCCTCTTCACCAACCCGGGTGCTAAATTCGATGGCAACTCCATTCCCTTTACCCCCGCCAATTTGATGGTAGACCTCTACCTGAACGGTCGTTACGACGGTGTCTACCACTTTACCGACCAGATAGAGAAAGAGAAAGGGCGTGTTGCCGTTGAGGGGTTGCACGCGGTAGACGGATCCGATCCGGCACTGATTACCGGAGGGTATCTGCTAGAACTCGACGGCTTTGCCTCGGGCGAACCGGTTTGGTTCACCACCCCGCAGGGGATGAAAGTGACCATTAAGTATCCTGAAAACGACGATTACGCCCCGGCACAAAAGAGCTACATCACCACCCACGTATCCACGGCCGAAAATGTACTCTTCAGTTCCACCTACACCCATCCCACAACCGGCTGGCGCAAATATTTCGACGAAGGCTCTCTGATCGATTACTACATTGTGAGCGAATTTACCGGCAATCCCGATGCCTGGTGGAGTACTTTCATCTACAAACGTCGCGACAACGAAAAGATCTACTTCGGGCCGGTGTGGGACTTCGACATTGCCTTCGACAACGACAACCGCATAACCGCAGCCACCACACGTCTGATGCTCACCGCTGCGCACGAACCACGCACCTGGTTTGTTCGTTTCCTCTCCGATGCCACCCTGAAATCGGCCGTCAAGAGCCGCTGGAACAGCATGAAAGCCCAAATGAAAGCCAACGCCCTCAACTACATCGACACCGAGACCCAACACTTCTACTGGTCGCGCGTAGCCAACTTCATCCGCTGGGACATCACCGACCAACGCCTGGGCCATGCCAAAGCCGCCCCCGCCAACTACGACGCCGGAACCACCCAACTCCGCAACTACATCAACGCGAGATACACGTTTTTGGACAACCAGTTTAATGCGTGGTAAAAGACAGTGCTCTGGTGCTCTGGTGCAATAGTGCTGTGCTTCGCACAAGTGCGCTGGTGCACAAGTGCATTAGTGTATCGAAGCGCATTCGCGCTTGCGCGTTTAACTAATTCACCATTCACCAAAGAAAACGTTCATTTGTGAGATAACATTGAAAAATTAAAGTTATCTTTGCGGATAACAAAAAACAATGGCAAGAACAATAATATTTTACGAGGACCACTTCATTGAATTTTATAAGACATTGGATAACAAAGTCAAAGAAAAGGTGAAGCATGTTTTAGAATTGGTAAAACAGGTTGAAAGAGTTCCAGTGAAGTTTTTGGCACCTATGACAGGTTATGACGGTTTGTTTGAGATTCGTGTTGAGTATCAATCTAATATCTACCGGATTTTCACTTGTTTTGACCAGGAACAATTGGTGGTACTCTTCAATGGATTTCAGAAGAAAACCCAAAAAACTCCGAAAGTAGAAATTGAACGGGCAATGAGATTAAAGACAGCGTATTTTCAAACTAAAAAAGAAAGAAAATGATGGAATACAAAAATATCACGAATTTTGATGACCTGATAGAACTTGAACATGGTAAATTGGGGACAGAAAGTCGAAATGAATATGAGCAGCATGCCCAAATGTTCATTGTAAGTGAAATGTTAAAGGAGGCAAGACGTGAGGCTAATTTAACACAAGAAGAATTGGCAGAAAGAGCTGGAACAAAAAAGAGTTATATTTCTAAAGTTGAGAATGCCAAGGGAAATATACAGCTATCTACTTTGATTCGGATATTTGAAAAAGGTTTAAATCGAAAGATAGGATTGACCTTTTTATAAGAAATTTTGCGCCGTAATCGAATTGTCTTCCGGGCCTGCGCAACAGCGCGCCAAAGCACTAGAGCACTAGAGCACTAGAGCACCAACATTTCAGGGCACTACTGTTCAGTGTATATCGCTGAACAGTAGTGCCCTGAAATGTTTCTCCACTTTGCGTTTCAGTTCTGCCATGTCAATAGGTTGGCCCGTCTCTTTTTGGAGGGAGGTTACGCCTTTGTCGACAAAGCCGCAGGGGTGGATGTGGTTGAAGTAGGTGAGATCGCTGTTTACGTTGAAGCCAAAGCCGTGCATGGTGATGTGGCGGCTGGCTTTTACGCCGATGGCACAGATTTTCCGGGTTTTACGGGGCTGGTCGGTGTCGAGCCAAACGCCGGTGGCGCCTTCGGATCGGCCGGCAATTACGCCATATTCGGCCAGGGTACGGATGATGGTCTCTTCGAGCAGTGCGATGTAGCTGCGCAACCCCAGCCCGTAATCGAGCAGGTTCAGGATGGGATAGCCCACCAGCTGACCCGGCCCGTGGTAGGTAACGTCGCCGCCCCGGTCTATCCGGTGAAAGGTGGCGCCGATCCGCGCCAGGAAGGCTTCATCAATGAGCAGGTTCGACACCTGCCCGCTCCTTCCCAGTGTGTAGACATGCGGATGCTCACAGAGAACCAGGGTGTTGTGCGTATGTTCCGACAAGGGATTATTGCGCTCGGCCATCACTTTGGCAAAGATCGCCTCTTGCCGCTTCCACGCCCCGGCGTAATCAATCAACCCCCAATCTTCCACGACAAGCGGGGCCGCCATAGCGGACGCTTCGGCCGAACCCGATATCGGCGATTGCTTTCCGGCAGATGACTCCCCGGCCAAACTCGAGGTCGAACTTGCTGCCGAATCTTCGGCGTGATAGGAGGAGCGAACCAGGGGGCCGCTCTCCATGTGGCGGAAACCCAGGGCAAGGCCCCGTTCTTTCCATGCTGCAAACTGCTCAGGGGTGATATATTCGGCCACTTCAAGGTGTTTGGGCGTTGGTTGAAGATACTGCCCGATGGTAAAATAGCTGCACCCCGCCGACACCAGCTCCTGCATCAAAGCCTCCACCTCGGCAGGGGTTTCGCCCAGCCCAACCATAATGCCCGATTTGGCCACAAAACCTCGCTTTGCGATGTACGCAAGTACCTGCAGACTCCTTTCGTACTGCGCACGGCTTCGCACCTGTGGGGTAAGCCGGCTGACGGTCTCCAGATTGTGCCCCACCACATCGGGTCGGGCGTCGAGAACCAGATCGAGCAGCTCCTCGCGGCCATCGAAATCGGGAATCAGCACCTCGATGGTGGTTTCGGGGTTCAGCGCCCGGATGGCCCGGATGGTTTCGGCCCAATGGTTGGCCCCCTGATCGGGCAGATCGTCGCGATCGACCGAAGTAATCACACAATACTTCAGCCCCAACTCCTTCACCGTCTGAGCCGTATACAAAGGTTCGTTAGGATCGGGCGGCAGAGGCTTCCCGGTTTTCGTGGCACAAAACTTACACGAACGCGTGCACACATCGCCCAGAATCATCAACGTAGCCGTACCCCGGCGCCAACAATCGCACAAATTCGGACATCGTCCACTCGTACAAATGGTGTGCAACCCCTTATCGCGAACCAACTTCATCAGCCGCACATACTCCTCGCCCCCCGCGATCGGCACCTTAAGCCAGTGAGGCTTTCTCCTGATATTCATACAAATTAATGCTCTAATGCTCTAATGCTCTAATGCTCTAGTGCTCTAGCGCTTCGAGAGCTCTAGTGTTGAAAGAGTGCTCTGGTGCAGAAAAAAGGCGCTCTAGTGCAGTGAAGCGCATTCGCGCTTCAAGAGCTCTAGTGCTGCGCTTCGCGCTATCACCAAAAATCACCTTTAAAGCCCCCCAAAAATAGCCTTAAAATCCCGAACCGCCAATCAACCCCAAATTGCCTATCTTTGCCCCGCCTCGTTGCACCGCCACACCCCGGCACAGAGGCTCAAATCACGGCATCATTTCCACCCCCGCGCGTCAGCGCAGCACCAGAGCACTTGTGCGAAGCACACAACCATTAACCATTAACCACTCACCATTAAAACATGCGTTCTTTCTTCCTCTCCATTTTCCTATTTGTCTGTTGTTTGGGTCATGCGCAGCCGGTTCAGGTTTGGGGCGATTGGAGCCGTTGGGGCGATCAGGGCGATGGTTCTTATCGCAACCCTGTGATTCCGGCCGATTTCAGCGACATCGATTGTATCAGGGTGGGCGATGCCTATTATGCCATCTCTTCTACATTTCAGTATTCGCCGGGAATGGTGATTATTCGGTCGACCGATCTGGTGAACTGGCATTTTGTGGGGCATGTGGTTTCGGATTTGTCGCAGATTGGCAATGAGTTAACCTGGAAAAGGATGAATCGCTACGGAAAAGGGATTTGGGCCGGTGCAATCCGTTTCTGGAAAGGACGGTTCTATGTCTATTTCGGAACCCCCGACGAAGGGCTCTTTATGACCTCGGCAAGCTCGGCCGAGGGGCCATGGGAGCCGTTGCACTGTATGAAGTCGGAATCGGGCTGGGACGACTGTTGCCCCTTTTTCGAAGAGGACGGACGTATCTACTTTGTGGCCACTCGCTTTGCCGACGGGTATAAAACCTATTTGTATCAACTCACGAAAGATGGCAAAGAGTTGATAGAGAGCACAAAACTCCTTATTAACGAGGGAAAAAACCGAGAGGCCAATAAGCTCTACAAGATTGGGGGCACCTATTACCACTTGTTCAGTGAGGTGGGTCAGGGCGGACGATTCATTATGATGCAGCGCGACGCTTCGATTACCGGACCCTACCTGGAATAAAAACA
>JBFWIG010000183.1:0-5559 GCA_050256115.1 Bacteroidales bacterium
TATCCCGAAAACCCCACCTATGAAAACAGCGGTATTTAGTACCCAATCGTACGATAAAGAGTACCTGGAGCGAGAAAACAGTGGCTTTGGTCACACGCTCTTCTTTTATGAGTCGTCGCTTAAGGAGAAGACGGTACGTCTGGCCGAAAGTTTTGAAGCCGTTTGTGTCTTTGTAAACGACTCTCTTACCCGCGAGGTCATTGTTAAGTTGGCCGAGATGGGGATCAAAGCCATCGTGCTGCGCTGCGCCGGGTTTAATAATGTAGATATTGAGGCAGCCTGCCAATACGGCATCAAGGTGTTACGGGTTCCGGCCTATTCGCCGCATGCCGTGGCCGAACATGCGCTGGCCCTGATTATGACATTGAACCGTAAAACCCATAAGGCCTACAACCGTGTGCGCGAAGGAAACTTCTCGATTGAGCGCCTCACCGGCTTTGATCTGTGCGGAAAAACTGTCGGAGTAGTGGGCACGGGTAAGATCGGAGCACTCTTTGCCCGCATTATGATGGGGATTGGATGCCGGATCATAGCCTTCGACCGATATCCCAACCCATCGCTGGCAGCCGATGGGGTAAGCTACACCTCGCTCGATGAGCTGTTCCGTATATCGGACATCATCTCGCTGCACTGCCCGCTTACACCCGAAACGCATCACATGATTAACAGCAGCTCGCTGGCCGAAATGAAAAAGGGGGTAATGCTGATAAACACCAGCCGTGGAAAGCTGATCGATACGGAGGCTGCCATTGAAGCGTTAAAAAATGAGCACCTCGGCTATCTGGGCATCGATGTATACGAACAGGAGGAGAATCTCTTCTTCAAAGACCTTTCCGAACTGATTATCCGCGACGACAAAATCAGGCGAATCATGACCTTTCCCAATGTGTTGGTAACCGCTCATCAGGCCTACTTTACCGATAACGCATTGCAACAGATTGCCCGCACTACCCTGCAAAACTTGCAAGATGTGACGGCCGGCACTATCAATCCACAGAATCAGGTCTGTGCGGAGATGGTAAAATAGAGCCATCGTCATAAAAAAACGACAAAATGGTAAGAGGAGGCGAACAATTGCCTCCTCTTATTTGTTATGATTCTAAATTAACAAACTAAATTCCAACTAACATGAATCTTATGACAACTTCGATTATTAGCATATTTGCACTGAGCACTGCTTTGCAGTCTGTAAACGGACAACACGTTTTGCCCAAATTGCCTTATGATTATGCGGCCTTAGAGCCCTATATCGACAGCAATACCATGAACATCCACTACAACAATCACCATGCAGCATACGTCAATAACCTGAATAAGGCGCTCGAAAACAAAGAGGTAGCGGGAAAGGAGAATATTGTCTCTCTGCTTTCGAATCTGGAGGCTGTTCCGGCCGACATCCGAACCACCGTTCGAAACAATGGCGGAGGGCATTATAACCACACCCTCTTTTGGTCGTTGCTGGCTCCGGCAGGCTCCACCAAGATATCTCCCGTAGTTGAGAAAGCGTTGAATGAAGCCTTTGGATCGGTCGATGCCTTTAAAGCCGAGTTTGAAAAGGCGGCAACTACCCGATTCGGGTCGGGTTGGGCATGGCTCATCAAAAACAGTGAAGGGAAATTGCAGATTATCTCCACCCCTAATCAGGATAACCCCATTATGTCGGTTGCCGAGGTAAAGGGAACCCCGGTTTTGGCCATCGATGTATGGGAACACGCCTACTACCTGAAATACCAGTCGAAGCGGGCCGACTATGTGAAGGCCTTCTGGAACGTGGTAAACTGGAACGAGGTAGAAAAAAGATTGAAATAGGAAAACCAAAATCGGCCACCCGCTAATGGGTGGCCGATTTTGCATGATCAAAGACTAAAGGGGCGTTTGCAGATAACTCTGTATAAACGCCTCTTTGGGTTTATAAATCTCTTCGTCCCATCTGGCCCGGTATTTTTCGGGCCAGGAGTGGGTGCGATACGGAGCGGTATAGATAATTTTCTTTCCGGCCGAACGATTAATAGCAGCAAAAATCGAGGCCGGCGGGCAAGTCTGGTCAATTAACCCTATCTCTACTACCAGCGTAGCCACTGAACCCTCTAAGAGAAAAGCGGTGTCGAAATAGGGTAAGGCATTCTGCACCACACGGATATTGCCTGTGTATTCGAGCGGCTGTGGCCATCCGCTACGCCGATTGGCAAGGAGACCCCCAAAGTCGCACATCGCAGGAACCGTGGCCACCACTGCACTCACTCGCCTATCGAGCCCGGCAGCAGCCAGTGCCTGGCCCCCTCCCTGGCTTTCGCCAATGACCAAAAGACGACGACCATCCCATTCGGGCTGAGTAGTCAAAAACTCAATTGCTCGCAGAAGCCTGAGATACATCCCTTTAAAGTAGATGCTATCTCTGTGTTTAAGGCCCTGCATGGCATAGTTTTTCAGTTCGCCCTCTTCCAGCTCGGCATAATATTCGGCCGGCTGCCCGTTTAACATACCATGCGCATTCAGATCGAAACAGAGCGCCCCCTGCCCCATCTTGGCATAGCGAAGCGCTGATTCCGGTTTGGAGAGACACCAATCGCCCTTCACCCCCGCGGCATGAACCAACAATACCGCCGGTAGCGATCTTTTCGGCGCATGGAGCGGTTTGGAAAAGTACCCTCTTGCAGGCTTTGGCGCAGGCCCCGGCAAAGCAATATCCCAGCATCCATAGGCAGAATCAGCTGCCGATAGCGCAAATTTTTCCGAAAGAACCTCCAGGGGAATCCTGTTTAACGCGCTTATTTCGGCAGCCCAGAAAGCATCAAAATCCTGCGGCTTACGAAAACCGGGCAGGATGGCTTCGGCATCTACCACCATACCTATCGATTCACTATAAGAGCCGCTACGAGCCTGTAGGGTAAGCGCACAAGGTTCGGAAACAACCCCGCTATAAATCACCATCTCGCCGGCTTTAATCGCTCTCTTTTCGTGTAAGATCACCTCGCGAAGATTTTTCGACAAGGTGATTTCGATCGAGTCGGACAAAGGTGTACCCGAAAATAACAGATGTACCTGGATCGAATCGCCCGAATGATAGAGGCCATTGGGGCGGGTTTGCAATAAGGTGAACTCCTGAGCCGAACCAAGAAGCCAGGCGTGCAGGAACAGCAGAAAGAAAAACAAGCTTTTACGCATTTTGAGGAAGAAGTAAAGAATTAGCTATTTCACCATACCCCGAAGGGGAACGCTCAGCGTTACCATCGTCCCCTGGCCCGGGGTACTTTCAATGGAGAGGGTGCCATGATTGGCTTTTACAAGTGCTTTACACAGCTGGATGCCAAAACCGGTACCCTGCTCATTCGAGGTGCCTAAACTCGATTGAACCATCTCATCGCGATTCAGTTGTTCGAGTGTATCTGGCGGGATACCCACCCCGTTGTCTTTAACAGTCAGGATGGCATAATCATTGCCTAATCGCCCCTCAATCATAATTTTCCCACCCGGATGAGAGAATTTAATGGCGTTCGACACCAGATTTCGCAATGCGATTTCGAGCGAACTTTTGTCGTAGTAGGCTGTAATGTATTGTACACAATCGTTTTTCACCTGAATAGACTTCTCCTGATATTGAAAGCGCAGAAGATTGATAACCCTGCCTGCCGACTCGCACAAAGGGTAATAATCGGGATGCAGGGTCAGCGCGTTTCTCTGACTGTTGGCCCAGTGAAGCAGATCATCGAGCAGGTAGAAAGAGCCCGCAGAGGCTTTATACAATACCCGCATTACCTCTTTCGAGGGAATCTCGTTGCGTTCTACAAACACTTCTAAAAGGCCGGTTACACTGCTGACAGGCCCTCTGAGGTCGTGCGAAACCACCCTGAAAAGCATATCTTTCAGTTCGTTTGCAGCATTGAGCTGACTATTCAACCGAAGCAACGCCTGTTCTCGCTCTTCCACTTCGGTAACATCATGAAATACCAATATTTCGCCCACATTCTCATGGTTTGCATTGCGCACCACATTATGTGAAAGCAGGAAACGTCGGTTGAGGAGTGAGATCGGGGTACGAACTCTCTCGGGCGCATGAAGTTGAAGATCCAGCTCTTTCCACCGGCTCAGACAGCGGGCAAATAACTCCCCTGTACAGTGCTCTATGCCCAGTTGTTTTAGCATCTCGCCGGCTTTTGAATTGCAGTCTGTAATTTTGCCCGAATTATCCAGTAACAGCACGCCATCCTGCAGATAGTCGAGCACATTGTTTTGCGCAATGGGGCTCATCGACAATATGTTGTGCCGGGAAACCAAATAGAACAAAAGGCACGAGGTTACGGTTATACTCAGGCTTGTAGGATCAAAACCAAAGAGAATATTCCCATTCCATGTATAGAGAAGATGCGAAAACAGGGGAATTACAAGTGCCACCAGAAGCACGGCAAAGATCCGTTTATACAATCGCGGAAACCGCGACATTCCTCTGATCAGATAAAAACAGGCAATCAATGCCAGGGCATAGAGATAAAACGAACCCACATAATACCACTTTCCATGTACATGCAACGCCATCCAACCATAAGGCGTCTCTCGCCAGGTAACCTCTTGCCACATAAGGTGCTGCCAATTAGGATTCCACACCATCAAGGATGAGAGAAGGGGTACCAGCAACAGAAGAATAACCGCTTTCGCCGAAACAGGCGTGTGCAGATGGGTAAACTGATGAATCAGGAGAAAAAAGAAGACAGGTGCCGACATCATGGCCGGATAAGCCACTTTTACCCAAAAGAGCCTCTCCTCGAACGAGTGACTCAGCCCCTGTAATAAGATGGTAAGATTCCAGAGCGCAATAGAAAGAAAGAGTAGCGCCATGTAATTCTGATACCGCCATTGCCTTCTAAGCAGAACATGGATGCTCAACAAAAATGAGCCCAGAGCAGCAAATGCGGTTAGCAGGAGTACCAATTTAACCATACTTCAACAGAATGAAAAGAGATATAAACGCGCGATTCTGTAGCGTAAAAGTACTAAGTTTCTAGTAGGAAATTAGGATAGCCGAAAATATTTCTCGGGAAATGAAAAATAGATAATGGTCCCTTTTCGGGGCTCCGACTCCAGCCAAATGGCACCTTCGAATAACTCTATCAACCCTTTAACAATAGAGAGACCCAGACCGGTTCCTGATCCGAATTCGGGATGACCATAATGCAACTGTACAAAACGGTCGAAAATAACCGATTGCTTGGATGCGGGAATTCCCACTCCGGTATCGAGAACATAAAAGAGCGGAACCCCCTTTTCGCCGGGTTTGCACCCAATCTCAACGCGCCCCTGAAGGGTAAATTTAAAGGCATTCCCTACCAAATTATGGATAATCTGACGCCATTTCTGCCGGTCGATGGTAATCGATTGGTTCCGAAATACTTCATCAATTTGAAGAGAGAATGTCACCTCATCGCGCTTTTTCCGCGTACGAATGGCAAGCGCATACCCCTCCGCCTCTTCCATCAGGCTGCCAAGGTTGCAGATTGTAAGCTTCAGTTCCAATTGTCCCGATTCAATTCTGGAAATATCCAAGATATCGTTAATCATCTCTAC
>JBFWIG010000184.1:0-5468 GCA_050256115.1 Bacteroidales bacterium
GTGCCAAAGGCGTGGCATACTGCATCGAAAAGCGGCATCTCCAAACCGAGAAGAAGAAGAATGAGCAGAACGTTCATGCCAAGATAGATCCAGAAAATCCGCTTAGCCAGATCGGCTATGCGGGGACTCACCTTTTCGCCATAAAAAGCACCCGAACTCTCAGCCTGATAGAGCACCATGTTCCCGGATCCATAAACGGGAAGAATCACTATTAACAAAAAGAGAATCCCAACCCCCCCAATCAGATGGGTCATACTCCGCCAGAAAAGCAGTGCGTGGGGCAGTGTTTCCACATCACTGAAAACGGAGGCTCCCGTGGTGGTAAGGCCCGACATCGCTTCGAAGAAGGCATCTGTGAACGAAGGCACATATCCGCCGAGCCAGAAGGGCAGCGCACCAAATAGTGAGTAGACCACCCACACCAGCGAAGCTATCAGAAACCCTTCACGTTTGCCAAGTTGTTCCGAACAGCATCGGGTTGAATACCAAAACAGCCCGCCGGCAACCAGAGCTATTCCTGCCGAGTAGTAGAGATACTCCGCCCCGCTTTCGTCGGGATAGAGAAACGCCACAAAAGCAGCGAGAAGCATCAAGAGCCCCTCAAGCATCAACAGAGAGCCCAATATATGGGCAATCCGGCGAAGATTTAATCCTCCCGACATATTTGCCATAGGTTATCGCCCTGCGCTTACAGTAGGGCGTCGAAGATTGCTGTCAGTTTTGACTTAGGTACCACACCCACAACCCGCTCAACCACTTCGCCATTCTTGAAGAAAAGAAGCGTAGGAATACTCTGCACACGGTATTGGGCCACCACTTCGGTACTCTGGTCTACATCGAATTTACCCACATACGCACGCCCGTCATACTCTGCTGCTATCTCCTCTACCAAAGGAGCTATTTTACGGCAGGGGCCACACCATGTGGCCCAAAAATCGACCAATACAGGTTTATCTGCTTTAATCACTTCGGCCTCAAAGTTTGCATCATTCAAGTTCATTGCCATAATAATCAACTATTTACAAAAACACTTATCGGGTAACACAAAGGTGCGCAAAATAACAGCATCCCATGCAAAAAAACAATGCGCTAATGCACTAATGCACCACAAAAAGAGCTCCCCATGCGTAACACACTCGTTTATATCCAGGTGCATTCCAGATTGGGGAACCGTTGAATGGCCTCCATAAGGGTATTGGTTACCTCTATCCGTATATTTCTCGAGAAGAGGGTTACCGCGTACTTGGTTTCGGGATCGACCACATGAAACCTGACAGGAACCTTTCCCGGATTGGCCAGAAAGAGTGCCTCCAACTCACCGATTCTCTTCTGACTGACAGCCCAGAGCGGAAGTGAGAGCTCTATACTCTTAAGCAGCTCATCGCGCACATTACCCAATAAAGTTAATGCCTGAACTTTGAGTTCAAGCTCCTCTTTGCGAAAGGGATGAGGTTGAACAAGCGCACGGATCAACAGAGAGGAGCCCACCTTGAGATAGGCCTGAAACTTCTCATAATCCTTGCCGAAAAAAGCAAACTCATGCGTCTCGGTGTAATCCTCAAGCACCATCTTTCCCCAGGGCTTCCCGTTTTTCGACACATCCTCCTTCACCATCGACACAATCCCGGCCACCGAAACACTCCTTCCATTGAGCGCAGAAAGGTCTTTCAACTCAGAGAGTGAGCTGTTGCAGAACTTCTCCACCTCATACTTGTATATATCGAGAGGATGAGAAGAGAGATAGATGCCAATCAGCTCCTTTTCCCGATTTAGTTTGTATAGGCGCGGCCACTCTTCACATCGGGGAATTTCAGGCTTGGCAATCTCAATAGGCACGAGCTCTCCAAAAAGACCTCCGCCGCCCTGATCAGACTGAAATTTGCCACCATAGCGGATAAGCGAATCGATAAAGGGCTCCTCTTTGGCATTAGTCGCAAAAAACTGCTCGCGGGTTATACACCCCATGGCATCGAATGCTCCTGCAATGGCAAGCGATTCCATGGTCTTTTTATTGCACGAACCTTGAGGCACCCGCTCCACAAAGTCGAAGATGTCGGCAAATGCCCCCCCCTTTTCTCTCTCGGCCACTATCGCGGCCACCGCATTCTCTCCAACACCTTTAATGGCGCCTAACCCGAAACGGATATCTCCCTTGGGATTCACAGTAAATTTCAAATTGCTTTCATTTACATCCGGCCCCAGAACCTGCATACCCATTCGCCGACACTCATCCATAAACTTGGTGATTTCGGCAATGTCGGAGATATTGCGGCTTAGAAGCGCCGCCATATATTCGGAAGGATAGTTGGCTTTTAACCAAGCTGTTTGATAGGCAATAAGCGAATAGCAGGTAGAGTGCGATTTATTGAACGCATACGAGGCAAACTTCTCCCAATCTTCCCAGATCTTTTTAATTACCTTTTCGTCGTAGCCATTTTCCAGACATCCGTCACGGAACTGCTTCCACAAGGCCGGGAGTTTGTCTTTCTGCTTCTTCCCCATTACCTTTCGGAGCTCATCGCTCGAGCCGCGCGAAAAGTTGGCCAGCAAACGGGAGAGAAGCATCACCTGCTCCTGATAAACGGTAATACCATAAGTACTGCTCAAGTAGCGTTCCATTACCGGAATGTCGTACTCAATAGGTTTGAAGCCATGTTTCCGGGCAATAAAATCGGGGATATAATCCATAGGTCCGGGGCGGTATAACGCATTCATGGCAATCAAGTCTTCAAATTGGGTAGGCTGAAGATCGCGCAAATATTTGCGCATCCCGTCCGACTCAAACTGAAAAGTGCCTACCGTATCGCCCCGGCTGTATAACTCATACGTTTTTGGATCATTAATGGGAACCGTAGTGATATCAATCTCTTTTCCGGTAGTTATTTTTATATTCTGAACCGCCTCCTTAATGATAGAGAGGGTCTTTAACCCCAGGAAGTCCATTTTCAACATCCCCACCTCCTCAATCAGCGAACCCTCATACTGCACAACCAAAACATCGCTGTTCGACTCCTTATCGAAAGCCGTACCTACGGGGACATAGCGTGTAAGATCGTCGCGGGCAATGATAATACCGCAGGCATGGAGCCCCGTTTGCCGAACCGTTCCCTCTAGCATTCGGGCATATTTCATCGTATCGGAGAGAATCACATCGTTCGATTCGAGCGCGCTCTTCAATTCGGGAACCGCATTGATACTGGAAGAGAGGTTGATTTTTAGGGGTTCGCCATCTCTATCGGTGAGACGATCGGGTATCAGTTTGGTAAGTCGGTCGGCCTCCGAGAGGGGCAACTGCTGAACCCTGGCCACATCCTTGATAGCCGATTTGGTTGCCATGGTGCCAAAAGTGACAATATGGGCCACCTTCTCCTTTCCATATTTCTCGGTAACATACTGCAACACCTGAAACCTTCCGTCGTCGTCAAAGTCGATGTCGATATCGGGCATACTCACTCGGTCGGGGTTGAGAAACCGCTCAAAAAGCAAATCGTACTTTATGGGATCGACATCTGTAATGGTAAGACAATAAGCTACAACCGATCCGGATGCGGATCCTCTTCCAGGACCGACAGCAACGCCCATTTTGCGTGCGGCGGTAATAAAGTCGCGTACAATCAGGAAGTAGCTGGAAAAACCCATATTAATAATTACATCCAGCTCATATTGAATCCGTTCGGAAATTTCGTCAGAAACCTCGTTGTAACGCATCTTTGCCCCCTCCCAGCTTAGATGCTTCAAATAGTCGGAATCGTTCTCAAACCCCTCCGGAAGCGGAAACACCGGCATAATGGGTTTACTGTTGATGTTGTACAAAGAGATCTTTTCGGCAATCTCGGCCGTGTTTTCCAACACCTCCGGGATGTCGGAAAAAATGGCAGCCATTTCGGCTCTGGTTTTAAACCACTCCTGCTTTGTGTACCGCATCCGCTTAGGATCATTCACATTGGCATTGGTACTGATGCAGAGTAGTCGGTCGTGCGCTTCGGCCTCCTCCTCATTCACAAAATGGACATCGTTGGTGGCAATACATTTTATACCCAAACGCCTGCCCATCGCGAGCAGCTGCTCATTCACCATCTGCTGCTGCGGAAACACATCGGTAGCCGCCAAAGGATCGTGGGTTTCGTGGCGTTGAAGCTCCAGATAGAAGTCGTCACCAAAGAGGTTTTTAAACCAGAGAGCAGCCTCTTCGGCCTCTTCGGGATTTCCCCTTCTGAGGAGACGGGGAATCTCTCCCCCCAGACAGGCCGACGAAGCTATCAGACCCTCACAGTGCTGCGCCAGAATCTCCTTATCGATACGGGGTTTATAATACATACCGTCGATATAGCCCAACGAAACCAGCCGTATCAGGTTGTGATATCCAGTAAGATCTTTAGCCAATAAAATCAGATGATCGCCGCTGGCATCCTCCTTACTCTTTTTCTGAAATCGACCATTCACGGCCACATAGACTTCACACCCGATAATGGGCTTGATGAGAGTTGAGCCGGCTTTTTTGTTTATTTTTGAGATGTAATTAAAAAACTCCTTAACGCCATACATGTTCCCATGGTCGGTAATGGCCAGAGCCGTCATGCCGTCGGCAACGGCTTTCTCAACCAGGGCTGAAATCTTTGATGCGCCGTCGAGGGTAGAGTACTCTGTATGAACGTGCAGATGGGTAAATGAAGTCATAGAATAGCAAATAGTGTGATACTGCCTGATTTTCCGTTAACGGGAGGATCCAAAATGGGTTCGGATCCAGCGGGGAAGAATGATAGCCCCCACCACCAGATAGGGATAGTAGCTGATCATGCGCCAAAGCAGCGCCAGCCCCATGATTATAGGGGCCACATATTCGGGACTGGCAGGAATAAAATCGCTCAGGTACTTAGAAAAGATATATTCCGAGAAACCACTCCCCCCGGGCGTGGGGCTAACCAGCTGCATAATCCACATGATCAACTGACGGGCAAAGATTAAAAAGTGGTCGGCAAACCCGCGAATGGTAAAAAAGGCCACCAGAAGGGCATTAACAACCCAGTAGCGAGCCGTCCATGAAATGAAGGTAGCGCAGAATGCTTTAAACCAAAATCCGAAGGGCTTTTGCTTAAACGCCTTAGAACTATAGATGATTTCCGTACCGGCATCATTAACATAATGTCGCCACCGCCGGATAAAGGGCAGCCTGAAAATTTGTAGAAGCAGCCATTTTAGCCCCCTGGGATTGACAAAAAGGCCATATCCCACAAAGGCAGCGAAGATAATCTTCATCACAAAACCGATAATCGCCATGTAAAAAAAACTGTTCGAGGCTATCGAAGAGAGATCGTTTCCTACGGCAAAAAGCTTGTGCAAATCGACAGTGAGCAGCAACATGGGAAGCATGAAAATAAAATAGAGCTCATCCAGAAACGAGGTGGCCAAAACAATAGCCGAACTGCGCCCCAGGCTGAAGCCCTCCTTATTAACATAGAGAATGGCTA
>JBFWIG010000185.1:0-5468 GCA_050256115.1 Bacteroidales bacterium
CCATATCGGACACTTGGTAGGTGTAATGATGTTGCGCCACTTTCAACGTTGCGGCCATAAGCCGCTTGCGCTAATCGGTGGCGCCACAGGAATGATTGGCGATCCCTCCATGAAGTCGCAGGAGAGAAATTTGCTCGACGAAGAGACCCTTCGCCATAACCAGCAGGCCATCAAAGGGCAACTGGCAAAGTTTCTCGACTTCGAAAGCCCGTCGCCCAATGTTGCCGAAATGGTTAACAACTACGATTGGATGAAGGACTACACCTTTCTCCACTTTATTCGGGATATCGGGAAGCACATTACCGTAAACTATATGATGAGCAAGGAGTCGGTTAAGAAACGGCTCCTGGGCGAAGAGCGCGACGGTATGTCGTTTACCGAGTTCACCTACCAGCTGGTTCAGGGGTACGACTTCCTCTATCTGTACGAGCACAAACAGTGCCGTCTACAGATGGGGGGATCGGATCAGTGGGGAAATATTACCACCGGAACCGAACTGATTCGACGCAAAACAGGGGGAGAGGCCTTTGCATTGGTATGTCCCTTAATTACCAAAGCCGACGGGGGAAAGTTTGGCAAAACCGAATCGGGCAACGTATGGCTCGATCCTGAGCGTACCACTCCCTACGCCTTTTACCAGTTTTGGCTGAACGTAAGCGATGCCGATGCCGAAAAATACATTCGGATATTCACCGAGTTCTCCCGCGACGAAATCGAAGCGCTGTCGGCCGAACAGGCCGCTGCCCCCCATCTTCGCCCCCTCCAGAAGGCACTGGCCAGGGCCATCACCATTATGGTCCATTCGGACGAGGAGTTTCGTATGGCCGAAGAGGCCTCTCAAGTGCTTTTCGGAGCCGGAACTAAAGAGACACTCCTAAAATTGCCGGAGAGAACCTTTCTCTCCCTATTCGAAGGGGTGCCCCGTTTTACCGTCGAAAAGAGTGTGCTCGATAATGGAGTGCCGGCACTGGATCTGCTCTCCGTTCACAGTGGGGCATTCAGTTCGAAAGGCGAAGCACGCAGGGCTATCGAGAGCGGTGGTGTCTCGGTTAATAAAGAGAAGATTTCTGCCATCGATACGCAGATACTCCCGGGGATGCTTCTTCACGGGAAGTACCTGGTAGGGCAGAAAGGGAAAAAGAGCTATTTCCTGATTAGCATTCTGTAGTCGGGAGTAACTACCTGCTGTCAGGCTACCCAAATGGGCAGTTCAACCCAGAAAGTAGTGCCCTGATCGCGGGTTGTTTCAAAACTGACCTTTCCGCCGGCTGTCTCTGCAATGTTTTTCACGATAGCCAGTCCCAGCCCCATTCCACTGGTTTTTGTGGTAAAATTGGGCTGGAATATCTTGTCGACCACCGAGTCGTCAATCCCCGTTCCGTTATCGGTAACCCTAACCAACAGGGAGGTTTCAATGTGCGACATCTCTACCTCTATCAAGGGGTTCCGATCGGGTGGCACCGCCTGAAGGGCGTTCTTCAGCAGATTCACAAAGAGTCTGTGCATCTGCTTGCGGTCGGCCATCACGAAAAACTCATCGCATTGGTTATAGGATGTATTAATGACAACCGGATCGTACGTGAAGAGGTCGACCGCCTCCGAAACCACCTCTTTGAGCCGGAAAGGCTCTACCTGTACAAAGGGGATACTGGCAAAATGAGAGAAAGCGGTTGCAATATCCGAAAGCTGATCTATCTGATCAACAAGGCGTTGCGAGAACTTGGGAAACATAACAGAGAACCGCTCATCGCCCGAATCCCAGGCACGATGAATATGTTGAATGCTTAACTTCATGGGAGTAAGCGGATTTTTGATCTCATGTGCCACCTGTTGGGCCATCTCCCGCCATGCCGACTCCCTTTCAGAACGAGCTAATTTATCTACATTTCTGGCCAGCTCGTCTACCATACGGTTATACTCAGAGACCAATCCCTTGATTTCGTCATTTTGCTCATAGACCAGCCGCTCGTTTGCATGGCCCAGCCTGATACGGCTAAACTGCTGCTGAATCATCTGCAAAGGCATAGTAATTTGACGGGAAAGAAGAATCGAAATAACCACCGTTACCAAAAAGAGCAGCACATAGAGATTTATCACAGCTGCTACCAGGGTTGAGATCTCTCTCGTTAACGACTCTTGCTTAGTAAAGTAGGGTACATTAAGCATTCCGAGTGCCTCAAAGCTGTCGTTAATAAGGGGCATATAGGCAGAAAGGTATTTCAGGCTGCCAATCTCCTCGCGAGTAGTAACCTGGTAGGCCCTTTCACGAATAATCCGATTATAGATATGGGCATTAATATGCGAGCTCAGAAGCCCTCGTTGAAAGACCTCGGGTCGTGAAGAGGCAACCAAACGTCCATCTACCGAATAGAGATTTACATCTACAAAATAGACGTTAGCCAGCCAAACCAGCGTTGTGCGTATCTCATCCTGATACTGCAGTGGATTTGCCCAAACAAAAGGAGGCACTTGACGGCCCAGATCGAGCGAGATCGACTGCATCTTATCAGTAATAATCTCCTCGTGTTTGGTGTTGTGCTGCCAAATGAGAAATGCCAGTGTTCCACCCATGATCAGAGAGAGACCGAAGATGACCACCGAAACAATCGAGAATTGGATTTTGGTTCGGAAGTCCATCACAATGCCACTCCGTAAAAAGGGAAGGCGAAAGAGGAAGGTAAAGAGCGAAACCACCAGAAAGTAGAACATAAAAATGTGCGAAAAAGAGATCAACACATCGTACGTTCTCAAATAGTTGTCGGTTAAAATAATCACTGTCGAACCGGTAGGGTCGGCTAAATAGTAGGTGTGTCGATTCACCTCATCGCGGACCTCTTCGAAGAGGCCGGGATGAAGGGTTTCGCTATAATCGAGCTTCAGATCGTAATCGTAATCGCCTAAACGATCTACCAGCATGCCCTGATGATACTTGGCGTACGAATAGGTGGCGAGAAAGGAGCGTTGGGGCGACTTCGAATCCATTAACAGTTCGGGGTAGCCCAGTTCGCTCACCCTGAATTTTGAGGTGAGTTCCAGGAAAAAAGAGCGCCCGGTTAATGGCGAACCAACCGAAAAATCGATCCAGCCCAGGTAGGTTACCTGTCCGTTTCGGTTCTGAAGAAAACTGAACGGGGTGCCAAAAACCGGCGACCCCCGAGAAGAGAACTCCTCCTTAAAGAAATCGAAACAGTTACATGCAAGATCATCAACCACAAGGGTATCGACAGGCCCGCAAACCACAATCTGCATATCATACTTATCCCAGTACCCGTCGTAGAGATAACGTCGCAGGATGTAACGCCGAATGTCGTCAACATCAACTACCGCTCGGTTCACCTTCGATGCCAGCACGGTGTCTCGGGGCATATCGCCGGTTATCAGAGAGTCGGTAAAGAGATATTCGGCTATATAGTCGCGCTCTGTAGCCAGATCAAGCATCAAAACATGTCGCTCCTCTCGTTTCTTCTCTTCTGTACAGGTCCATATGTAAAGCGTAGAAAAAAGCGACCCCAAAGCCACCCCGAAAACGATAACGGCATAAGAGAGACCTTCGGAACGGGCAAGTCGAAGCCAACCCATAAGAATAACCCAAACCAGCCAGAATGGCAGAATAATGGCGCCCTGAAGTGGCGTAAAACGGTCTGAAAAAAGAAAGGACAATAAGGTAAAGGCCAAAAACCAACGCAAGAACTGAGAAAAAGGAAGAATTGAGCGGCAGTAGAGAAGTAGTTTGTCGAGTAGCAGCCAAAAAGCGGCAAAATAAAAGCCCACAACCAGATAAACGGTTACACCATTGAGTGTAATCACTTGTATCTGATCCGAATGAAGTGCAAACTCGGAATTGGTTACTATACTTTGGGTAATTTCGAGTATCCCCCGAAAGAAAAGGAATAAAAAAATCAGATAACCGGCAACAAAGAGATTGGCAGGTCCAGGTTTTGAAGAGGCTGTCCGGGGAGGGGGTACAGGAATAGTAAACCCGGAATAGAAATAGAGCGCGCCAAAAAAGAGAAACAGAAAAGAGAGAAAGAGATCGCCAATCGAGGGAAACAAGGGCGGAATGGCCAAATAGTCAGGCCCAAAAAAAGTAAGCCGGTAAAAGACCATGGGAACGGAGAACCACTGCATAGCGATACGCACCACCAACAATCCGGCTATCGAAAGGAGCACCACCCGATTTCGCTTTTCAGGAGCCACATTCCGAAGCGATTGAAGGGGCAAGAGAAGTAGAAAAAAGAGCGAAATCATGTAAAGAATGGCAGGATACTCCGTATTGGCCTTATCATACCCTGTTCCGGGAGCCAACACCAATGAGAACAGATAGTTCTGCCGTGAGTCGAAGATTGGGTAACAGTCGTATTGCACGTTACGCGAAATCTGAACCGTTGGAGGAAGTCCGAAATCGGACGGGAAACCATTATTCAGCAGGTTATTCTCAATGGGATAGACCCACTTAATGGGAATGAGCCCCAAAACAGTGATCTTGCCAAAAGAGATTTGCCGATTTACTGCCCAAACATTGGCATATTTGTGAAAAGAGGGATCGGGCGAGAGCTGGGTAAGCTTCGACTCTACCGGAATAACATGGTTGTTCCAACAACAGAGACTATCGCCATAGTAAACATAAATGGCAAGGGATGGATCGTCGGTATGCTGACTATTCAATATATCCCATAAACGGGAAGGATCGCCGGTTTCGCCCAGAATGGGGTCTTTTAGAAACCCCGACATCAACCGATTGAGTTCGCGCTCCTTTTCAAGATAGATTTTCTGAAAAGAGGAGGCACGCTTCTCGGCCCAGCCCGGAAAAAGGACCTCGGTCTCCATAGCCAGACCCAAAAGCAGAGGAACCAGTGCATAGAGCAACCACTTTAGCCCTGTGAGGCGCCCCGAAAAAAGCGTATGGGAGAAATTGGGCAGACTAGGCATGATGATAAGGTTCCCCTTTAAGTATAGTCATGGCCCGATAGAGCTGTTCCAGAGCAATAACCCGAACCATTTGATGCGAAAATGTGAGGCGGGAGAGGGATAGTTTTGTGCCGGCCCGACGGTATACGTCACTCGAAAAACCATAGGGCCCGCCAATGCAAAAAACCAGGTTTCGGGTGCCCGAAACCATTTTCGAAGAGAGCCAGTCGGCAAGTCCGGCCGAAGTAAACGCCTCCCCTCCTTCATCCCAAAGCACAAGGTCGTCGGCAGGGCGAAGAGCGGCAAGAATTTGTGCGCCTTCACGCTGCTTCTGCGTTTCAATATCCATCTTGGCGCCGCCTTTCAAGTCTGGGATGGAGATAACCTGAAACGGCAAATAGCGGCCCAGCCGCTTGGCATACTCCGAAATGGCCTCTTCGAAATAAGATTCCGATCGCTTTCCTACCCAGATCAGTGTAACCTTCATACGGTTCCTTTTCGCGAATGAGAAGAACCAAACGTACAACTTTTTTCGCAAAGAAGGAGTCGGCGATGCCGAA
>JBFWIG010000186.1:0-5454 GCA_050256115.1 Bacteroidales bacterium
GACAGGAGCTCTTTGATAAGGGAATTTCGTTGGGCGAGGGGATGGGTCGCCTTTATGTAGAACCCGGCCGCCGCGGTTCGGAGTTGCTGCAAACCTCCTTTCCGGATCCGATTCCCGATCATCGCATTATTGCCATTGCCGAATATGTACGCGATAAGAATCCCGATCGGTCGGTTGTTCTGATATCTAAGGATATCAATATGCGGATGAAGGCCAAGGCGGTGGGTGTAATGGCGCAGGATTACACCTCCGATAAGGTGAAAAATATCAGGGAGCTCACCCATGAGGTGAAACCCTTTAAGCGGGTAAGTCTCGAGATTATTAAGCGGTTGTATGCCGGTGAACGGGTTCCCTTCCGGCAGGCGCGCAGTGGTTCGCTGCCCAAAGGGCACAGCTATTGTTTGTTAGAGAGCGGGAGCTCTTCGGCGCTTACCCACTATAATCCGATTCATCAGGCCATGGACTTGGTGCAGAAGCGGAAATGTTTTGGTATAGAGCCACGTAATATGGAACAGACATTCTGTTTTGATGCGCTGCTCGATCCGGAAATTGAGCTGGTGGCTATTACCGGAAAGGCCGGTACGGGTAAAACGCTGTTGGCTTTGGCGGCAGCTCTCGAACTGAACCAGGATTACCAGCAGATCTATCTGGCACGTCCCATTGTGGCGCTGGCCAATCGCGATTTGGGTTTTTTGCCGGGCAGTGCCGACGATAAGATTAATCCCTATATGCAGCCTCTGTTCGATAATCTATCGGTGATTAAGAATAACTTGCGACCCGGCAGTTCGGAGTTGCGTCAGATTGAGGAGATGCAGCGTTCGGGAAAGTTGGTGCTTTCGGCACTGGCCTTTATTCGGGGACGGAGCCTTTCTGATGTCTATTTTATTGTAGATGAGGCGCAAAATCTTACTCCTCACGAGGTGAAGACCATTATTACCCGTGCCGGTTCTAACACCAAGATTGTCTTTACGGGCGATATCGATCAGATTGACTCTCCCTACCTCGATTCGCAGTCGAACGGTTTGTCCTATTTAATTAATAAGATGCAGGGGCAGAAGATCTTTGCATCCATTACGTTGGTAAAAGGCGAGAGAAGCCCGTTGGCCGATCTTGCCAGTAAATTATTGTAAGTATGAAGCAAATCACCCTATTAACGGCTGTTTTTCTGCTTTTGTCGGCTCCGATAGCTCCTGTTTCGGCTTCGGATCAGTTGTCCGACAGGGCCTATTGGTGCGCAACCCTCTCTAAGATTGCTTCGCCGCTGCTCGATGCGGCATCGCGCGGTGCGTTAAAGGCCGAGATGCCCATTGAGGAGCATCCGGGCACCCGTCGTGCCGACTATGCCCATCTGGAGGCGGTAGGCCGATTGTTGTGCGGCATGGCACCCTGGTTTGAACTCGGTCCCGATACCAGTGCGGAGGGGAAGGAGCGTATGCGCCTTTTGGCGATGGCACGCAAAGCGGTGGCGCACGGAACCGATCCCGATTCGCCCGATTATATGAATTTTACCCGTGGCGGACAGCCATTGGTCGATGCCGCATTTCTGGCGCATGCCTTTCTTCGCTCGCCGGAGCAGTTGTGGGGTGGTTTAACTGCAAAAGAGAAGTCGAATGTGATTACTGCTTTGAAGCTTACGCGGAAGATTCGGCCGGGCGAGAGCAACTGGCTGCTCTTTGCCGGGATGGTAGAGGCTTTCTTTATCACAGTGGGTGAGCCGCACGACTCAGCCCGTCTCTGGTATTCGGTAAACCGACACCATGAGTGGTATAAGGGCGACGGAGTCTATGGCGATGGCCCCGAGTTCCACTTCGATTATTACAACTCGTTTGTGATACATCCTATGATGGTCGATGTCGTAAAGGTGATGGCAGCTCATGGAATGGTTACCGATTCGGTCTATCAGCAGGCTTTACGTCGCGCCGCCCGGTATGCGGCTATTCAGGAGCGGCTTATCTCGCCCGAAGGGAGTTATCCGGCAGTGGGCCGCTCTATTCCCTACCGGATCGGGGCTTTTCAGGCACTGGCGCAGATTTCGCTCTACCGTGCGCTGCCCAAAGAGGTTCATCCTGCACAGGTAAGGGGCGCTTTAACCGCAGTGATGAAGCGACAGATGGAGGCGCCGGGCACCTACGATGCCAAGGGGTGGTTGCAGCTCGGCTTTTGCGGACATCAGCCCGATGTGGCCGAAACCTATCTCTGTACCGGAAGCCTCTACCTCTGCTCAGCAGGTTTCTTGCCGCTGGGATTGCCCGAAACCGATCCCTTCTGGTCTTCTCCGGCCATGGACTGGACCGCCAAAAAAGCCTGGAGCGGACAGCCGTTTCCTATCGATAAAGCGCTGTAGGGCGCTGAAGTGCCAATGGTTAATGGTTAATTCGCAGGCGTGCAGACGCTATGGTGCTCAAGTGCTTCGAAGCGCGAATGCGCTTCGAGTGCTGCGCTTCGCGCGGGTGATTGGGGGCCGTAGAGAGTTAGCCGTTTGGAGGGATTTGCCTCTGAGACAATGGAGAGGTTTGGCGGGGCCCTGGCGCGCAAAGCGCAGCACTAGAGCACCAGAACTTTTTGCCATTAACAATTCACCATTTTTTCTGCTTTTGCGCGAAGCGCAGCTCTTGAAGCGCGAACGCGCTTCGATGCACTAGAGCCCCCGCGCGAAGCGCATTCACCATTCACCGTTTACCATTTGCGCGAAGCGCATAGGGCGCAAACAAAAAGGGCTGCCGAAAACTGGCAGCCCTTTTGGCTATGGATGGGGGTGTGAATTAGTGTTTGGGGCGGAGCGCTCTTACCTGTGTGCCGGTAGCCCAGATTTCGCTTTCGCGAAGCTCTTTCAACTCAATTTCGAGCGAAGCTTTGTAGTCGGGTCCGCTGGTGGAGTCGAGTACGCGTTTGCATTCGCGACCATCTTTTACGCGAGCGTAGAGCTCTTCGAATACGGGCAGAACAGCATCGCGGAATTGGGGTCTCCAGTCGAGGGCACCACGCTGAGCAGTGGCCGAGCAGTTGCTGTACATCCAGTCCATCCCTTTTTCATCGACCAAACGGATAAGGCTCTGGGTAAGCTCTTCGACAGTTTCGTTGAAGGCTTCGCTGGGGGTGTGGCCATTGGCACGCAGTACATTGTACTGAGCATCCATGATACCGGCCAGAGCGCCCATCAAAACACCGCGTTCGCCGGTGAGGTCGCTGTACACCTCTTGTTCGAAGGTGGTGGGGAAGAGATATCCGCTACCAATGCCAATTCCGATGGCCATGGTGCGTTCTTGCGCACGCCCGGTGAAATCCTGGAATACGGCAAAGCTGGAGTTGATGCCGGCACCGGCAAGGAAGTTGCGGCGTACGCTGGTACCCGAACCTTTGGGAGCTACCAGAATTACGTCGACATCGGCAGGGGGAATAACGCCGGTCTGTTCTTTGTAGGTAACCGAGAAGCCGTGCGAGAAGTAGAGGGCATCGCCCTTTTTCAGACAGGGTTTGAGAACGGGCCAGAGGGTGCGCTGAGCAGCATCCGAAACCAGAAATTGAATGATGGTTGCTTTTTTGGCTGCCTCTTCAATGGGGAAGAGGGTTTCGCCGGGAACCCATCCGTCGGCAACTGCTTTGTCCCAGTCTGATTTGAATTCGGGGGCCTGACCAATAATGACCTTAAAACCGTTGTCGCGCATGTTTAACGATTGCGCAGGACCCTGTACGCCGTAGCCGATAATGGCTATGGTTTCGTTCTTCAGGACTTCACGAGCATGTTCCAGAGTAAACTCTTCACGGGTAACCACCTCTTCGATTACGCCTCCAAAATTAATTTTTGCCATTTTTGATTGAATTAAGAAAATAGATTACAAAGAAAAGAAAAAATAATAAACTGTGTGTTGTCGAAATTAACTACCCTGTTTAAGTCGGGCATTTTCTATGGCCTCCATCTCGCGCAGGTAGTCGGTGAGCCTTTCGCGCGGATCTTTCGTAACGGCAATCCGACCCGAACGGGTAAACTGCACCACTTTATACCGGGCGTCCATGTAGTCGAACAGCTCCTGTGTTTCGTTACTGTAGCCGGTTTTTTCGAAGATGATGTATTCGGTGGTTACATCCAGCACATGGGCCCTGAAGTGTCGAACAATCTCCTCTACTGCCGAAGGAATCATCATCGAGGAGGCATTCACTTTGTAGAGGGCCACCTCCTGGTGGATAATCTCCGAGTTGGTATGGAAGTAGGCTCTGAGCACCTCAACCAGCTTCTCGAGCTGTTTGGTTACTTTTTCTACCTGTTCGCGGGTGGCCTTTACCACAATGGTAAATTTGTGGATCCCTCTGATAGAGGAGGCCGATACCGTAAGACTCTCAATGTTAAGCCGCCTGCGTGTAAAGATAATGGTGATCCGGTTCAACAGCCCTACGCTGTTTTCAGAGAAGGCTGTTATGGTATATTCTTGTGTCATACTTTTTCCTTTTAAAGTGTGTATGGTTCTCTATGCAAACCGTATATCATCAACCGATTTTCCGGCAGGAATCATCGGAAATACATTGTCTTCGGCACCTACCATAACTTCAAGGAAGAAGGCTCCCGGGGTGCTAAACATGTTGTCGATAGCGCCCGAAAGGTCGGTTCGATCCGAAACTTTCTGACCCGGAATGCCGTAGGCGGCTGCAATGGCAATAAAATCGGGGCTCATGATGGGGGTAGAGGAGTAGCGACCTCCGTGGAAGAGCTCCTGCCACTGCCTCACCATGCCCAGGAAGCCGTTGTTGAGCACTACGATTTTTACGCCAACTTTCGACTCCATAATGGTGCCTAACTCCTGGATGGTCATCTGGATGCCTCCGTCGCCAACAAACAGAACCACATCTTTGTCGGGGGCGCCCAGTTTGGCACCGATGGCGGCAGGCAGGCCGTATCCCATGGTTCCCAATCCGCCCGAGGTGATAAAACTGCGGGGGGTGTTGAGTTTGGCATAACGGGCACCTATCATTTGGTGCTGACCTACGTCGGTAACCACAACGGCTTCGCCTCCGGTTTGTTCATTAACAACTCTTACTGCCTCGGCCATAGTAATTTCGGGGGTTGAGGGGTAGAGAAGCGGGCGGATAACTTTCTCCTCTTCGTAAGCGTGATAGCCGCGATAGGTCTGCATCCATTCGGGATAGGCCTTTCCTTTACAGGCGCGGGTTAAGAGAGGAAGGGTCTGCTTCAGATCGCCTAAAACCGGAATATGCGCAAGGATGTTTTTACTTACCTCCGATGGGTCGATCTCCATGTGGATGATCTGTGCCTGCGCAGCAAATTTTTTCACATCCTGGGCCACGCGGTCGTCGAAACGCATCCCCATTGCAATGATTACGTCGGCCTCGCCGGTCATTTTGTTGGGGCCGTAGTTGCCGTGCATACCCAGCATCCCTATGTTGAGGGGATGATCGGTGGGATGGGCTGAGAGGCCCATCAGGGTGGAGGCGGCGGGAATG
>JBFWIG010000187.1:0-5424 GCA_050256115.1 Bacteroidales bacterium
CCACATGCACCCACAGGTTTAGGGAGCAAAGATACACTGCCCTACATGAACCGCAAAATGCCATATTGTCATGCCAAAATCGGCACGGATACGCCATATTGTCACTATAAGAAATCGAAACTTTTATAATATATATCTGATAATGAGGAAGATAATAATTTTCATGCTATTTTCGGCACAGAGATTGCAAAAAACTAGGCAGAACGGGCAGTAAGCCCGCTACACCGCAAACAGTAACCAAAAATTATAGGAGGACAAAACTATGTTACCCGTATTCAAAACCGCAAACCGTTACTATCCCGTGTTCACCAACTCTTTGCTGAACGATGAGTGGATCAGCCATTTTTTTGGCAACGAAGAGCGCACCACAGCCCCCTCGGTAAATATCAAAGAGAGCGAGAAGGGATTCGAACTGGCCGTTGCCGCACCCGGTCTGGAAAAGAGAGATTTCCGCATTGCCATCGACAAAGAGCGGCTCACCATCTCGGCCCAAAAAGAGAAGAACACCGAAGAGAAAAGCGATCGCTTCCTGCGTAAAGAGTTCTCGTACGAAAGCTTTACCCGCTCGTTTTCGCTGCCCGAAAACGTAGATGCCGAGAAGATCACCGCCGTATACGAAAATGGTGTACTGAATGTAACGCTGCCTAAAAGGGCCGAATCGGCTCCCCTCACCAAAGAGATAGCCATTGCCTGATCTATAACTGCTTCCTGACAGAAAGCAATTGCCGGGCACCCGTAGTTTCTGCAAAAAAAGCTCTCTCCAACGCAGGTTGGGGAGAGCTTTTTTTTGGAGGGAGCCTTTTTACTGATATTGATCCACGCCCGCCAGCATCAGCTCGGCAAGCATAAAATCGAGGGGCATGGTGAGTTTGATATTCTCGCGATTACCTGCAGTGAGAAAAATCTTTTCGCCCAAACGTTCAACCACCGAGGCGTCGTCGGTAAAAAGATCGTCGTAAGGTTGCTTATAGCCCTTCTTCAGAACCGAAAGACGAAAAACCTGCGGGGTCTGAACCGCCACCAGCAACGATCTATCCTCGGCAAAATTATCACTCCCCGAAAGGCGCCGGACCGACTCTGTTACCGGTACCACGGGAACTGCAGTGCCATGTTGTTCGGCCGTCTCGAAACAGGCGCGAACGGTCTCAATGCTCACCAAAGGCCTCACTCCGTCGTGAACAGCCACCAACCCCTCACCTTTCAACAAGGCAAGGCCATTGCGAACCGACCGAAAGCGATTCTCTCCTCCGGCCACCACCTTGTGAGGCAGCTCAAAACCAAACTCTCTGCAGAGCGAAGCCCAATAGTCGATATGATTGGCGGGGAGCACCAGGATTTGCAACATCTCGGGATCGTACAAGGCAAACAGTTCCAGCGTATGCATTAAGACCGGTTTTCCGGCCAATAGCATAAACTGCTTGGGGATGGAGCCGCCCATCCGCGTTCCGGAGCCTCCGGCCACCACAATCAGATAATGAGATTTCATCTTAAAACACGGTAAATAGGGTGCCCGACGCAGCATCGGGCGGATCGGAAAATTTAATACGAATGTGCGAATCGAGCCGAAGCCCCAGAAGTTCCGAAAGGTTTCCGTGATTAACCGCCAGTTCCAGCATATTCGAGGCATTAAAGAGCGCCACCAGATTCCCGCTCTCTACCTCCGAATAGCGCCGGCTGATCTCCGAAATCCGGTAATGGTTACTCTGCACATAAATCACAAAATCGCGGTCGCGCCCCACCTGATGGAACAGCGAACGGGTTACATTGGTAACGGCATTCCCAAAAGAGTCGATATACATTACCACACCCGTAATCACCGACAGATCGTAAGTGGGCAACAGCGGATTGGTGCAACGATCCATATCGCGGGGAGCGCCCAGCGCCTCTATCGGCTTCCCGCGCATGATATGCACGGCAGCAGGAACCAGCACCGAAAGTGCCGGGAAAGAGGGCATCTCCACCGCATCGAAAGCGGAGATCTGAAATGCAGCCTCGGGCGGTTCGTCGCAAAGCAGATCGAACACCTCGTTTCCGGTTCCTAAAAAATAGTGTCCCTGATACAAAACCACCAGATGGGGCGAACGGCGAGTGGCATCGTTACCCACACCAATCAGATGAATACTCCCCGGAGGGAAGAAGGAGAAGGCGTTCCTGACACAATAGGCTGCCTGTGCCAGATTGAAGGCAGGTATTCGATGCGAGAGATCTACAAGAACCGTATCGGGCTGATATCGCATGATAACCCCCTTTACCATCCCCGCAAAATAGTCGTCGCCCCAATCGGTAGTTAGCGTTATCACCATATCTCCGGACAGCTGCAATCGCAAAGAATCCACCCCGAAATCTTTCCCGATTCATTTTTTCGGGTTACTTTTGCTGAGTCCAAAAATAGAGATTATTACGCAGATTCTATGACAGAAAAGTCCATATTCTTAGAAGGGATAGACCCCATAGCCTTTTTAGGTGCCAACGGTTCTGTCTTCGAAGCCATTCGGACTTTTTTCCCTGCGCTGAAAATTATCTCAAGGGGCAACGAGATAAAGGTAATGGGATCGGCCTCGGCTGTTGCAGAATTCGAAGCCAAACTGGCGATGCTGATCCGCTCTTTTCAACGCTACAACCGGATATCGCCGGCCGAAGTGCAACGACTGATCAACGATTTCGACGCCGGGAAAGATGAGGCCCCCCAAGCGCAATCGGAAGAGGGAGTGATCGTATTCGGCAATCACGGGCGAGCCATAAGAGCCCGCACCGTTAATCAGCAACAGTTGGTTGAAAAGTTCCACAAAAAAGACCTGCTCTTTGCCATCGGGCCCGCCGGAACCGGGAAAACCTACACAGCGATTGCCCTTGCCGTGATGTCGCTGAAGAACAAATCGGTAAAACGGATTATCCTTACCCGTCCTGCCGTTGAAGCCGGAGAACACCTGGGTTTTCTTCCGGGCGATATGAAAGAGAAGCTCGACCCTTACCTCCAACCGCTCTACGATGCCCTCCACGACATGATTCCTCCCAAAAAACTGGAACAACTTATGGAGGAGGGCACTGTGCAGATTGCCCCGTTAGCCTACATGAGAGGCCGCACCCTCGACAACGCCTTTGTGATTTTGGATGAGGCCCAGAATGCAACCATCCAGCAGTTAAAAATGTTTCTTACCCGAATGGGAAAGAACGCCAAATTTATCGTTACCGGCGATGTTACACAGGTAGACCTGCCCGATCCGTCTAAGTCGGGGCTCACCACTACCCTTGGTTTGTTGGAGGAGGTAAAAGAGCTGGGGATCGTACAATTCGACGATCGCGACATAATCCGGCACAAATTGGTAAAACATATAGTCGATGCCTTCAAAAAACTGGAGGCGCTTCCCGAAAGCCGTGAATCCGGTAAAAAAAAGTCTAAACCCTAATAACTTGCAACCATGAGCCAGGCCATTGTCAGAACAAACTTCTCATTCCCCGGACAGAAGAGCGTCTATGTAGGAAAAGTGCGCGACGTCTATAATATCGGCAACCAATTACTCGCCATGGTAGTGAGCGACCGCATTTCGGCATTCGATGTGGTACTGCCCAAAGGCATCCCCTATAAAGGACAGGTTCTGAACCAAATTGCAGCGAGCTTTCTCGATGCCACCTCCGATATTGTGCCCAACTGGAAAATTGCCTCGCCCGATCCTATGGTTACGGTGGGGCTCAAATGCGCACCCTACAAAGTGGAGATGGTAATCAGAGGCTATCTCACCGGTCATGCATGGCGTGAATACAGCGCCGGAAAACGGACCCTTTGCGGCGTAGCGCTGCCCGAAGGGATGGTCGAAAACCAGAAATTTCCCGAACCCATTATCACCCCCACCACCAAAGCCGATGAGGGGCACGACCTCGACATCTCGCGCGAGGAGATTCTTGCCCAAGGGATTGTACCTGCCCAAGAGTATATCCAAATGGAGGCATTTACCAGAGCCCTCTTTGCCCGTGGAACCGAAATGGCTGCAGAAAAGGGCCTGATTCTTGTTGACACCAAATATGAGTTTGGCCGTTATAAAGAGAAGATCTACCTGATAGACGAAATTCACACCCCCGACTCCTCGCGCTATTTCTACTCCGAAGGGTACGCTGAGCGTCTCCAAAAAGGCGAACCCCAGCGGCAACTCTCCAAAGAGTTTGTACGCAGATGGTTAATAGAGAATGGATTCCAGGGGAAAGAGGGGCAAAAAGTTCCCGAGATGACCGATGCCTATGTAGAGAGTGTATCGGAGCGGTACATAGAGTTATATGAAAAGATCACGGGGAAACCCTTTGAGAAGGCCGATAGCAGCAACATCCTGCAACGCATCGAAACCAATGTAACGCAATTTCTTGCAACCCAAGGATTCAAACCGTAAATCAAACCCATGAAGCTAGCCAGAATCATAGTACTGATGGGTGTGTGCCTTTTAGGGCTCACCCTTCCGGTTTTTTCGCAGGCCGACTATCAGGCACCGGTGGTACGAATATCGGAAGAGAAGATAGCCCTGCCCGACGGAACCGAGTTCTTCCTGCATGAGGTAAGGCCGCGCGAAACCATTACAGCCATATGCAAAGCCTATGGTGTATCGCAAAAAGATCTGGTTGCGGCAAATCCCGGTCTGATTGCAGGTAACATTGGCGTTGGCGCTAAACTGCGCATTCCGGCGGGTCAATTTGTACCCCAAACCCTTCAGGACAATTACTATATCTACCACATCGCCGCCAAAGGCGAAACCCTCTCGGCCATTGCCCGACGGTTCAACACCACGGTAACTCTCCTTCAAGAGCACAACCAAGAGGTGAAGGTAGCCCCCCTGAAGGAGCGTCAGGTGATAAAAGTACCCCGTGCCGGAGCCGATTTCGGGCGGCTCGCCTCCGAAATCGCAGCTGCCCGCGAGAGCGCGCAAAATACGCCGGCTTACCAAACACACATTGTACAACGGAGAGAGACCGCCTTCCAAATCTCTAAACGCTACGACATCTCCATCTCCGACCTGGCCGAACTGAATCCCGAATTAAACCCCCGAAGGCCCACCGTAAAAGTGGGTCAGGAGTTAAAAATCCGCGAACTAAAGGCCGAAAAACACTACGCAAGCCATGTGGTACAGCGCAGAGAGACGCTTACTTCGATTGCCGAGAAGTACAAAGTAACCGTTAACCAGATTCTGGAAGCCAATCCCAGCATTGATCCCAATTCGCTCCTGCTTTCGCAGGGTCAGACACTCCGGATTCCGGCCGGCCGAAACATCAATGATCTGGAACTTCCCACCGAACGCAGCAAGGCCGACACCGTATTTCTCGAAGAGCTCGACCTTACGCAACGTGGCCGTTCGCGGGCAGCCGATCTGATTGCCAGAGCACTCTCCGGGAACGACGCCAAACCGGAATCTCAACCCGGAAAAATACCTGTAGTGCTTCAGG
>JBFWIG010000188.1:0-5393 GCA_050256115.1 Bacteroidales bacterium
GCCGGGCATCTTCGTCTACAACCACGCCTTTTCCCTCCGGATCGTTTTTAAGCCGATAATGGGTAACCACGGCACACTCTTTGGCAAACCCGTCTACGTGGCTGGCCTCTTTGCTGAAAAAAGATTTCGGAATGAAAAGGGGAAAGTAGGCGTTACTGTGACCTGTCTCTTTGAACTTTTTGTCGAGAACCGCCTGCATCTTTTCCCAAATGGCATATCCATAGGGCTTTATAACCATACAGCCCCTTACGGCCGAGTTCTCGGCAAGTCCGGCTTTTAGAACAATATCGTTGTACCACTGCGAGTAGTTGACCTTGCGTTCCGTAATCTCTTTGGCCATTTTTTTGGTATGCTTTTTGTTTTATCTATGACAAAGGATAGCCAAAATCTTTTTTTCGTCCGATTTTGATTATCATTGCAAAAGTAACTAAATCCAACGAATTCAACAGAAGGAGGCATCATGAAACTTCAATTATTCATCCCGGTATTCGCGGTTATCCTCTCTGGCGGATGTTCGTCGGCCTATTTGTCTTCCTCGATGAATACCGACGACGCATACTATACACCGCGACTTGAATCCGCTTCGCTTGCTTCGCGTCAGGCTTCCCCTGAAGCCGTTGTACGAGAGTCGGTTGTGAATGCACCCTCTTCCGATCGCTATTCGATTCCGGAAGTCAATACCCGTTCTGCCCAGGTTGCCGATCTTTCGGGTTTGAGCGATTATGAGAGGTACAGGCTCGCCCAGGAAAACGGATCGTCGGCCGAACCTGCTCAAGAGAGTTACGTCGATGAGGATGCAGAATATTATACTGAAACCGAGTATCAGGGGGGTACCACGGTTGTGAATAACTACTATATCACCCCCTCTTCCTATATCTACCGTTTCAATAACAGATATGTCAGTTCGTTCTACGATCCTTACTACTGGGATCCCTGGTGGGGTTATCAACCTTGGTACGGTGGTTATTACAGCAGCTTTGGTTTTGGATGGAATTCGCGTTACGGTTGGAATATCGGTTTCGGTATAGGTTACACCTGGGATGGTTATCCATGGTCGCCCTATTCTTACTACAATCCTTGGTATTATGCATCGCCCTATTACTATTATCCGCCCACTTACTATTCCAATCGCTACGTGAAGGCTGATTATCGCCCCACCTCCCGCTATTCCGGGACAACCGCGCGTGCTTCGCGAAATGGAACAGGCGGCCTCTATAACGGGGGGATGGGACTGCTTAATAACGGAGGCTCTACCACATTACGCACTGTTTCCGGAGCTACCGGACGTCGCAGTAACGATGCTACCTATGTTTCCGGCGCCGCCTCTTCGGGCAGCAGCGCTGCCGTTACTTCGTCCGGAGGCCGGGTTGTTACAGGCGGATCGTCGACAGGTGAGTCTACCCGCGAAGGAAATACTACCTATACCCGTCCTGCCCGTACGGCCACTCTCTCCGGAGCCAATTCGGCCGACAGGGTTGTCAGTTCGCGCAATAGCTCTACTGTCCGTTCTACCGCACCGGTTACTTCCGGCAATAGCACTTCTACGCGTACAGGAACCGTTCGGAGTTCGACCGGTGCCTCTGCCTCATCGTCGGGCTACACGCCCAGCTATACCCGGCCCAGGACATCGCCTGTTAGGACTACTGTAAACTCCTCTTCTGTACAGTCGGGCAGCACCAGAAGTGCCACCACCTCTTCTTCTTCTTCTTCTTCTTCAACCAGAAGTGTATACAGATCTACCACCTCTTCAGGATCTTCTTCATCTGCCATCTCTTCAGGTTCGTCGGGATCTTTCCGTTCGAGTAGCAGTGGTGGTGCTGTCAGCACGCCGTCGCGTTCTACAGGTTCGTCCGGATCTTCGTCGGGCCGCTCTACATCGCCCATCAGGCGTTAGCACAAACGGAATCTCTTTTTGTCAGACCAATAATCTTTTGTTGCTCTAGGCCGATAACGTCTAAAAATCTCTCTGAGCATGAATAAGTCCGTCTTCCTCTTTGTGGCTCTGCTGGCTTCGGCCCAGCTCCTACAGGCCCAGATTCCTGCCGATGCTTTTACCCTCTCTAACCACTTTCCTTCGGGAACCGCCCGTTTTTCGGCTATGAGTGGTTCGATGGGTGCAATTGGCGGCGATCCTTCGGCCATGTTTACCAATCCTGCCGGTTTGGGGATTTACCGGGGGTCGGAGTTCAGTATCACGCCGGGTCTACAGCTGAACCGCACCAAAACCTCTTTTGGCAGGGGAAGCACAGATAACAGAACCTCGTTTCTATTGGGCAATCTGGCTTATGTGGGTACCCTTACCGATGTAGGGAGTGGCACCGCGTTAAGGAGCATTACCTTTGGTTTTGGCTATAATACCCTTTCGGAATTTGGCAGCAATATCTTGTTCAGGGCCTCCGGGATGCAATCGTCTCTGCTCGATATGTGGGCCGGTTCTGTGAGTAACTGGGTGAATCCCGATCCCCGGTATCATAATCCGCAACTGGAGAATCCGCCCTATTATACGCCCGATGAGTTGCTTAATCAGGATGTTAATGCCTATCTGGCCTATAACCAGGGGTTGATAGGGCTCGACAATGCCGATCCCGCTGTTTTTAATCGTCCTGAGGGGTATTACAGTGTTACGGAATTCTCGGGATACGGGCAGGCGCTGATCCGAAAAATGGAGCAGCGGGGCAGGGTAGGCGAGTGGTCGTTCTCGATGGGGGGCAACGTGGCCGATCAGTTCTATTTTGGGCTGACACTGGGTGTTCAGGATATCGAGTACAAGGAGTGGATGGTACATCGCGAAACAGGGGGCCCCGAATCGGAGTTAGACTATTTCGAATATATGCAGGACTTTAAGATGACCGGCTATGGGGTAAATCTTAAGTTGGGTGCTATCTATCGTCCCACCGATATGATCCGAATGGGTCTGGCTTACCATACTCCTACCTGGATGAACCTTTCGCAAGAGTATCAGCCGGGTCTCTATTCGCATTGGCTCACGCCCGATTCGGAAGGATTCAACGAGTACGAACAGTGGGATGAATTGGCGGTGTACGATTTTAAAGCACGCACTCCGGGGCGTTGGATTGCCAGTACAGCTGTACAGTTTGGCCCTTACGGGATGTTGAATATCGACTACGAGCGAATTGACTATGCCAATATGAAGTTTAAAACCGATCGCGGAAGTTCTCTCGACGACGAAGCCTATTTCGATGCCGTGAATCGCGATATAGACGATACCTATCGTGCCGTTAATAATCTGCGCGTCGGAGCAGAAGTGAAGACCGGTCTTCTCTCCTGGCGCGGCGGATATGGCATTTACGGGAATCCCTACAGGGCATCGACTGTAAACCGTGATGCCTCTTACTTCACCCTCTCGGGGGGCGTAGGGTTCCGTCTGAATAATTTCTATGCCGATTTGGGCTATACGCATCTGGTACGTAAGGAGTCTCTGTCGCTCTACGATGCGGCAACCATCTACACCGACGGATCGGCCGATTATAATCCGGTAGTTTCCAAACTGGATACCGGGAACGGCCGTTTGCTTTTAACACTGGGCTTCCGGTTGTAAAGCTGGTTTGCTGATGGAGCCGAAAGGTTTCCCGATTATTTAATCTGTTGTTAGTGTGAAAATTGTAATCGCGGGTGCCGGCGAAACAGGTACACATCTTACCAAACTTTTCAGTGCCGAAAATCACGAAATTGTTGTAATCGATGCTTCGGAAGAGAACCTGAACTCCCTGAGTCAGATGCTCGATATTCTTACGGTTGCGGGCTTACCCACGTCGCTGTTGGCGTTGGAGGCTGCCAGTGCCGGTAAGGCCGATCTCTTTATTGCCGTAACTCCGTCGCAAGACTCGAATATTGTGGCGTGTACCCTGGCCAATCGGTTAGGGGCAAAGATTACGGTTGCCAGAATTGATAATTACGAGTATTTGCAGAAAGAGCATAAGGAGTTCTTTTCCGATTTAGGTATCGACTTTATGATTTATCCGGAAAAGAGCGCTGCAAAGGAGATTGTATCGCTCATTAATCAGTCGGATCTTACCGATTTGGTCGATTTCTCGGGGGGAAAACTCTCTCTATTGGTAATGCGTGTTGAGGCGCACTCTCCTGTTGCGGGCAGAACCCTTTCCGAACTCTTTGCCGAAAAGAAACAGTCGTTGTATCGGGTTGTAGCCATATCGCGCGATGGGCAGACCCTGATTCCTCACGGCAACGATACGCTTCGCGTCGATGATACCGCTTTCATTGTGAGTAATCATGCCGGGATGCGCCTTTTCTCTGAGATAACGGGTAAGAGCAGTCGTCAATCGCGTAAAGTGATGATTCTGGGTGGAAGTCGTATAGGGCGATTTGTGGCCAAGGACCTCGAGAAGCAGTTTCATGTAAAACTGATTGAGTCGGACCGCGATAAAGCCTATCGTTTATCGGGTATGCTTTCGAATTCGATGATTATTCACGGCGATGGAACCCGGATTGAGTTGCTTTTGGAAGAGGGTCTGAAGAATACCGATGCTTTTGTTGCTGTGACCGGAAATTCGGAGACCAACATTCTCTCCTGTATGTTAGCTAAACAGGAGGGGGTTAAACGGGTGGTGGCCGAGATTGAGAATCTCGATTATCTTCCTTTGGCTCAGAAGATGGGCATTGACTCTATCATCAACAAAAAGTTGATATCTGCTTCTAACATATTTCAGTTCACCCTTGCCGATAAAATCTCTCTGGTAAAGACGCTATCTGTAGCCACCGGTGCCGAAGTAATTGAGTACGTGGCTCAGAGAGATTCATTAATTACGAGAAGGCCACTCTCGGAAATTACTTTTCCCGACGAGGCCATTATCGGTGGTGTGGTTAGGGGTGAATCGAGCTTTATTGCCGATGGCAATACCCAAGTGAAGCCGCTCGATCATGTGGTGGTTTTTACCTTGCCTAAGGCGGTTAACGAGGTAAGTAAATTGTTTGCTTAACTTTCTGTGTGAAAAATAAAAGAGGGTGCGCCACCGGCGCACCCTCTCTCTTTAGGTATAAGCGGGATTATCCGCAGCAGCAGCAACTCTCCAGACCCAATCTTTTCTTAAGGGCTTTCAGCTCTTTCGAAAGTTCTTCGGGAAGATGTTGGCCAAAGCTTGCATAGTGCTCTTCGATCAGTGCTATCTCGGCTTTCCACTCATCGGTGCAGATAGCGAGCGCTTTCTCCATCTGAGCAGGCGTAATGTCGAGTCCTTCGATGTTGATACCATCGGCAGCAGGAACCTTTCCGATAGGGGTCTCTTTAACCTTACCTTCGCCATTGCAACGGTCGAAGATGTAGGCCAGTACACGGCTGTTTTCGCCGTAACCGGGCCACAGGAATTTGCCTTCATCTTTCCGGAACCAGTTCACAAAGAAGATCTTGGGCAGAT
>JBFWIG010000189.1:0-5390 GCA_050256115.1 Bacteroidales bacterium
GTTAGAGGCATTAATAGAGGAGTTACCACGAATACGGATGGTGTAGGCAGCACCCGGATCACCGGAGGTAGCCGTAATCTGTACACCGGAGGCACGCCCCTGCATCATCTCTGCTACTGATGTAGCCGACGATCTGGCCACTTCGGCCAACTTAACAGAGGTGGTTGCGGTAGCCAGATTTCTCTTCTCAATCTGCGAATAACCGTCGTCGACCTTCTCAACCCGCTGACCGGTAACGGAAACCTCTTCGAGCGCTGTCGATTCAGGTTCAAGGGCCACTTTAAATTCGCTCTGCGATCCGATAGGGGTATCGAGCGGTTTATAACCGATGTAGGAGACGCGGAGAATGGTATTGGGCTCGGTAACGTCGATGGTAAAATTACCATCAAGGTCGGTTACCATACCCTTGATCATACGCCCGTTAGCGTTTACGATCATAACGTTGGCAGCAATAAGCGGCTCTCCGTCTGACTTATCCGTACCGGTCCCCTTAATGATTCTGGCACCTTGTCCGTATACGCTCTCGGAGAGGAGCATACAGAGGGCCGTCAATACGAAAAAGATATATTTTAAAATTTTCATAGAATCCTTTCTTTTTTAGGGTTAATTCAGGATTAATTGACCACTTCATCATCAGGGAACTGCTTAACCGGCAAGCTCGGGAAAGCATCGATCTGATGAATCACACCGTTCATTGTTTCAACATCCTTTAGCCCTTCGATGAAGATCTTAGGTTCTTCAGGATCCTGACCCTGGATATACATGGCTCCATCTTCGTAAGCCACACGCAACCAACCGGTTTGATTATTTTCGAAAAGGTTGGCATTCTGGTGTACAATCTGCGGCAATACAGTAACAAATTGCGAAGGGAGTACATCGTCGTCGAGTTCGGCCATGGGGTTTTCGCCATTCTGCACAAAAACACCGGGAATAGAGTATACACGCGTGGTAACCAACAGATTCCAGAGCGCCGGTCCGAAAAGCTCTTTCACGGCACCATCACTGTAGTTTCCGGCCACAATCTTATCCTTCATAGCCTGACCGCCCATTTCCAGTGCGTATGCTTCGATAGCTGCATCGGTGGGCGCAAAGAAGGTGAAGATATTGTTTCCGGTAAACTTATCGAGATCTTCCGAGAATTTACGGGTAGCCGTATTCTGCTTATAGAGATTGTAGTTGGGCGTAGAGGCAGGCAACCAGGGCAGACTCTGCTGCATCAAACCCCAAAGGTGCTTGTAAAGATTGGGGTTGGTTCCGTTATAACCTGCTGCATTCATAGCCTTTACCCAGCCGCTGATGGTATATTTAGGCTGAATCGGAATCATAGGAAGGGTGTAGACCCAACCATTTTCGGTTTCAATGGCATTTTCTCCTTCAACGGGAATGGGGATACCAAACTCAAGCCCGAATACGTCGGGATCGATTGTCTGAATTTCGCCATTAATTACCTTCATGAAGTTTCCGCTGCGGGTACGATAAATATGGTATCCGGGAGCGTGCAACATGTCGGGGGTGAGGGTATAGCTCTCGTCGTTCTCATCGAGCAGATTAAACGAAAGATACTTAGAGAGTGAGTCGAGCTGATTAGTGAAAGCATTCTTATCCTTCCAGGAGATTTTCCAGCGGGTTCCATCCTGATCTGCCTGTCCGGGATCGAGATACTCTTTAAAAACACCCAGCGGGGCAAAAGCCTCATTCTTACCCACAAACAGAGTGGTTTTGTACCCCTTTCCAATCAGATAGTTGGAATTGCCCGAATAGGCCAGCACCTTCAGCATAATCCCGTAATCCTTGTGCGACATAGGCACCTGAAACACGGTAGAGAAGGCCGAAGCCACGATAATATCCTGCAGCACATAGGCATAGCCGTTGCTGGCTACAAAACGCTTTCCGGGATCCAATTCGATGGGAATCCAGAAACGGCTGGTGGGATTGGGATTGGTGGTAAGGGTATCGCCGGTGGAGTTACGCACGCCGGCCAACATATCCGATTCGTTTCTATCCTGCGCCAGGAAGTAAGTACGGCCCAGATAGTCGGAAATCAGACGGGGCAAAGAGTCGAGATCGTTATCGAAACCGGCCAACACCTGATTCATAAAGGCGGTAAACTCAGCACCCGGAGGAATAAGAATGGTGGTCTGGCCACCTTCGTTGGTAAAGTCGTAGAGGGAGTACCGTTTGGTAAAGATGGAGTCATTTACCTCTTTCCCTTCCGTTTCGGTAGCGGTGGCGGAGTAAGTATAGGTGGTAAAGTTCTGGAACATCTGCCAAAGTGCAAATCCTTCGCGCTTCAGGATGGCCTCCAGGTTTTCGCTGGGGGTTAACACCCTATTGACAGCATGAATGGCACCATTCTTGGCGGGGATATCCCGATTGGCAACCGTGGCGGTATTGGCAAGCACCTGAGCAGCACCTACGTTAAAATCGCCGGGAACGGCACCAAACAACACCTCATACTGGTCGTTCAACAGATATTTGTCGAGATACTTCTTGGTGAAGATCCTGACGCGGGTGTTGTCGGGACGAATCCAGCGAACACGCTGCGAAGGAGAGTTCACATCCAGCTCCTGATACTTGGCCGGTTTGTAACGGCTCACGTAACGATTGTTCTCGCGCGAACCGAAAGAGGCCTCTTCCAGATTGGCCGGGGTGTTGGAGATGGCACTCTTGAACGAATATTCAAAGTACATGTCGTACAGAATATGCGCATCCAGGAAGTGACTCAGCGCCAGAGAGTCGGCCTTTATCGACATGTCGAAATCATCGATCGAGGAGTACTCTTTAAAGTACTGACGATTGGCATCAGAAAAGAAGTCGTCAATTGCATCGTTGGTAGGGACAAAGATGGTATAGAGCCCCGAACGATTAATTGCACGCTGAAGAAGAGGAAGCTTGTCGATGGCCTTGGTGAATTCCGAAAATTCAGGACGGGCAGCAATTTGTTCGTAGAGCGCCCCTTCCAGATTGCTCGGATAATCATAGTACCCCTTAAAGTCGTCGGAACAGCCCGAAGAGACAAAAAGGAGTACGAGGAAAGCACACAACGACCGTAGCAAGCTCCTTGCCCTCAGATAAATAGTTTTTTTCATAGGTTGTGCATTAAATAGTTAATAATAACTGTTGATGAGAATTGGGAAACTTCAGAAATAGGTAGTGATTAAGGTATAGTTTCAGCTATCATCTGTAACAGAGAAGGTTACTGTTACGAATCGGGAGGAGGAAGAGAGAGGGGCAGAGGCGCCCCGGAAGCTGAAACATACAGGTAACGCTGTTTCATAGGCATTTGGGTTTAGTAGTTAGTATTGTTTAACAATCATTGATTCTTTTTAACACAAATAAAATCAGCCATATAACTCCTTTATGAGAAGCCGCCGGCCGAAAACTGTCAGTAGTATCTATTGGGACGAAATTACAAACATTTCATCTATTTACAACCCTTTTCATTAAACAAATATATCCTTTTTCTCTTAAAAAAAGCGGTAAAACACGATATTCTGCCAAAAGAGCAAAATATTTTCTCACCCCTACATTTCCCCTCAGAGAGAAAGATTTAACAATTTTTAACGTTTATTTCGAAATTTTAGGGTAGGGCCAAACCGATCACCGGAGAAACAGGATGCATTCAGAGAGAAAATGTGGCCTGAAGGGGATGAGAAAAACACTACCTTTGTAAAAAAACTACACGATGATGGCTCGTTTTACATCCAACACCATTTGCCTGGCTCTTCTTACCCTCACTTTGTGGGCGTGCAGCAAAGAAGATAAAGACCCTATTAATCCCGACATACCCCAACATGAATGGGTGGCCGTAGCGGGCGGCAGTTTCACACTGGGCTGCACCGCCTCTAACAGCTATCCGGTTGTAGATGCCATGCCGGCTCACCCGGTTACGCTCTCCAACTTCTATATAACCCGGACAGAGATCAACACCCGTCAATTTGCCGTCTTCTTGAACAGTTATGGTTCGGATCGGGTTAAAGGGGGCCCCTTCGGAGGCGAGAAGATGGTATACGAAACCGACATCAATTATGCATGGGGGGTTCGATTAGAAGAGGGCATCTGGGTTCCTGCCCCGGGAATGGAGAACCATCCGGTTGTTTATGTAACCTGGTATGGTGCCCATGAATATTGCACCTGGGCCGGTGGCCGGCTTCCCACCGAAGCCGAATGGGAGTACGCCGCAAGGGGGGGAGCCCGAAAAGACAATTTTGAATTCAGCGGTGACGCCTCGCCACGCTTTGTGGCTTGGTATGCCCTCAACTCCGACCGGAGAACCCGTGCAATAGGCGGACGCGAGCCCAATGGATTGGGAATTCTGGATATGAGCGGAAATGTGGCCGAATTCTGTTCCGATTGGTACAGTAGCAATACCTATGTTACCCAATACGAACAATCGCTGTCGGGGGTAGTGAGAAACCCGTCGGGTCCCGAAACGGGAACCCTGAAGGTAGTAAGGGGAGGCCACTGTAAATCGGGCGAGAATATGGTCACTGTATATAATCGCCAAAGCCTGGAGCCCGAAGGCAATAATAACTATACCGGTTTCCGGATGGTAAAGAGATAGAAGCATGCATTCCGGATTGTTCTGGCATTTTATCGGCGCACGACAACAGCGTCTGGAGTTTATCCTGGTTTTTCTGGTTACCCTGGCTAGTGGACTATTCATGTGGTGGCAATACCCCTTGCCCGCAACGATGGCCGATTCGCACAACTATATTACCGCAGCCATCGAAGACCGGTTCCAGATTTACCGTCCGTTTGGCTACTCCTTCTTTTTGCAGATGATCCATCTCCTTTCGCCCCGAATTGAGATGATTATGGTAATTCAGCATCTGCTTTATGCCCTGTCGCTGCTATGGTTTATGTTGAGTTGTGCCTGGTTTTTCGGCAAGCAAAATATAATTCTCTATCGTCTCTTTCTCTGCGCACTATTGCTTACTCCCGTCTACTGGTATATGTCGGGCAGTATCATGAGCGATTCGCTCTATGCCTCGCTGAGCATCCTCTGGTTTACGGCAACCCTTTGGATTGCTATGGGAAAGAGGGTGGTGCTCTTTTCGCTCTTTCAGGCAACTCTCCTCTTTGCGATGCTGCATACCCGCTACATTGCCCTCTTTTATCCCCTTCTTTCGATAACCCTATTTATATGGGCGCTAAAATTCAGGGCCTGGATTCCGGTGGCAACTACACTGGCGGCGCTTTGGCTCTTTCATGCCCAAACGGTAGCATCGATGGCCAGAGAGGCGCGCATGGAACAGTTCTCCACCGGTTTTGCGGGGTGGCAGCTGGCCAATAATGCACTGCACGTAATTCCGCATGTGGCACCGGAAAAACAACCCTTTACCAGCAAAAAACTCAACTTTATTCATGAGATAGTCCTGATGCAGGCC
>JBFWIG010000190.1:0-5298 GCA_050256115.1 Bacteroidales bacterium
GCGGGCAGAACGGCGGCAACCCGAGCGGCACTGAATTTCCGCTCACCTACTCCATAGACTATGCACGGGTATATCAGGTAGCAGAATAGCGGTTTTCATTGAGAAAACGGCACATTTCTTCTACCATTTGGTACAATGACACATCTTTTACAATCCATTTATGTGGGTTCGCTAATGAATACCCATACCTTAGCGGAGGTAGAAACGTTCCCTCTTTTCTTCTCAATATGAAAGACGGTGTTTCCTCCTCCCACTTCAATTAATCATCTAATTCTTTCCACATGAAAAAGATTGCTCTCCTCCTAATTTGTCTGGCTACACTGGTTGCCGGTTGTAGCAAAAGCGACGACAAAGACGACAAACTGCCTTTGCCTCCTGTCAGTGTTGTTGATATGTCGGGAAGCTCCGACTGGGACTATTGGGTTACCGGCCCCACCGATAACTATTTATTACAGACCGAAGAAGGATTACCCCGATATGCCATTTACCGTTCCGATGCAGCCGATAAAGAATACACCGTATACTTTGGCGAGGAGGGCGAACTGGATAAGATTGTGGTAGACGGATACACCTTTGTGGTTCGGAATTTCAATGGATCGCAAGTCGATGTGGGCATGCTCGATCCCGATGGGGATATCCAAATTTTCAGGGAGGTAGAAACCGGGTATGATTGGAGTGAGACAGCTCCCGCTCCCAGAAGCGCACTTCGTACAGGTTTAACCGGAGTTGCTCTAATTCAATGGGTTGGAATGGTATTAGAAGGAGTGCCCTGCATCTTTTCGCATGTTGCAGCTTTGTTAGATGGCACCCCGCTGGCTTCCATTACCACCTGGCAGTGTGGTTCGCCCTTTGCCAGTTTGTCGTCGAATCTGCCTGCCGGTTATACCATTATTGCCTCTCTTTCGCAGTTTGTCGGGCGCTATGACCTTACTGCGATTACAACGGCATGTTCCGGTCAAACCCCTACAGAGTGCATCAACAATTACGCTATCGATGCATTAGAGTGGCTTTCGGACGATAATCTCTGGCTTACCAATCATGCCGACCAGTTACAGTCGATCAACGCAGTTATGGCGTATGGGTATGGCGACGTTCAGGTTACTCTTACCTGGAACAACGGCGCCGACCTGGATCTCTACGTTACCGATCCCAATGGCGACGAGTTGTGGTACGATAATATGTCGATTGCCTCAGGTGGCGAGCTCGATGTGGACGACATCAACGGATATGGTCCTGAAAATATCTTCTGGCCCGACGGAGAGGCTCCTGATGGATTGTATCAGGTAAGTGTTCATCATTATGTATGGGAGAACCAGCCCGAACGTCCCACCTCTGCCAACTATACGGTAGTAGTAACAGCCTTTGGCCGAACTCAGCAGTTTACCGGAACGGTTGCACAGGGTGAAACTGATGCCGTGATCAACTTTAATGAAAATGGTTTTGTTCCTGTTCTGAGTAGTCAGACCCGATCAGCCACTTCTTCGGGGAGCAAAAAGAGATAATTGTGCCGCCTCTCCATCTCTGATCCGGATTGCTAAAAAACCGGGCTGCAAAAAGGGTCTGTCGTGACAAAATAACGACAGACCCTTTTTCTCTATTTCTTGCGACAACCTCTGTATATTACGGGCCAATCATTATCTTTAGGCTGCTCAAGCTATACTACTATGGCCGAAAAAAACGACTACCGACAGATATTCAAAGCCACCGGCCTGTTTGGCAGTGTGCAGGTATTCAATATTTTAATCGGCTTTGCCCGAAACAAGGTAGTGGCAGTGCTCTTGGGGAAAGAGGGTATGGGATTTAGTGCCCTGCTCAATCTTACTCTCTCCATTATCAACAGCATCACCAATATGGGGTTGGGCTACAGTGCTGTGCGCAATATCTCGCAAGCCACCGAATCGGGAAATCTAGAAGAGTTCAGCCGCACTGCCATCACCTTTAAACGCTGGATGTGGTTTTCGGGGTTGTTGGGAACTGTAATCACCCTGGCTCTTTCGCCCATGTTGAGCCAATGGACCTTTGGAACCAGCGATTACACCGCCAGTTTTATCTGGCTGGCAGCAACTTTTATTATCAATAGCCAGACTACTGCCCGTAATACTATGCTTCAGGGTATGCGGAAACTGCAGCTTATGGCCCGTTCTAATGTATTTGGGTCGGTAGTGGGGCTCTCTATCTCGCTTCCTCTCTACTATTTTTTCGGGATGGAGGGGATTGTTCCTGCTATGATCATCACCGCTATTTCGGGTTTTCTGATTAGCTGGTACCTTACCCGGAGCATTGAAGTACAACCGTTGAAGCTCACCTTGCGCGAAACCTTCTTTCAAGGGCGCGATATGGTAAAACTGGGCATCATGACCACCCTGAGCGCTGCCGCATGGAATGCGGCCAACTATCTGGTGAATGCCTACATCAGCAACACTCCGCAGGGATTGGGTGATGTGGGGCTGTATCAATCGGCGCACTCCATTACCAATCAGACGGTTAATCTGGTTTTTACCGCCATGATAGTAGACTTCTATCCCCGTCTGTCGGCCATCCACCACGACATCAATAAGGTACGCCAAACGGTGAATCAACAGGTAGAGATAGCCACCTTGCTTATCACCCCGTTGATTCTGCTTTTTGTATCGTTTCTCCCGTTAGTGGTGCGCATCCTTTATACCCCCGAGTTTATGCCCATTATTCTCTATATTAAATGGTATTTCCTGGGTATTCTCTTTAAAGTAACCTACTGGTCGCTGGGCTATATCTTTATGGCAAAGGGCGATACACGCCTTTATCTCACAGTAGAGCTCTCATCTTGCTTGATTTTCTTACTGTTGGCTGTTACCGGATATACCCTCTTTGGCCTGGAGGGGCTGGGTGCCTCTTATCTGGTGGCCCACCTCCTTTTTTGTGTAATCTACTACACCATAGTTCGTAAACGATATGGATTTCGGTTTAACAACCCCTTCTTTTTTCTGATTACCTTACAAATGGTTCTGGCTATCGTGCTCTTCTGTGCTGTAGAATTTTGGGGGTATCCCCATGCAACATTTGCGGGGCTTGCGCTGTTTATTCTTTCCGCACTATTCTCATTCCGTGAAATCAGCAAACGCATAGCCCTTAAAGAGGTTTTGGCAGAGAAATTCAAACGTTTCAAATAACTGCAGCGTACCATGGAGAAAGAACCCGTCATAGTGATCTCTACCCCCCAGTCGTGGGACATTGAGATTGACTCAACCATAAAGAACCTGGCCAGAGAGTTTTCCAGGGAGCGAAAAGTGATATTTATGAACTCTCCTCTCGATCACATTACCCGCCTACGAAATCCCGACAATCGGTCTTATCGTCACAAACTGGCTGTGGTTCAGGGGAAAGAGCCCGATTTACGGGTCATCTCCCAAAATTTACTGGTGCTCGATTTCCCTTTTATGCTCTTTTCTGTAAATAAACTGCCTTGGGCATGGCTCTTTAACCTATTCAACTACCTGAATAACAGGCGGATTGCCCGATATCTAAAAAAAAGGCTCAAGGCACTCCAATGTGAAGAGATTGTCCTCTTTGCCGACACCGATATCTATCGCAGCTTTTATCTGAAGGAGTTGCTAAAACCCAGACTATCGGTCTACTATAAACGCGATCAGGTTATCGGCTTCGATTATTTTAAGCGACACGGTGTAAGGCTCGAACCCCTGCTGATGAAAAAGTCGGACCTTGTGATCACAAATTCACGCTATTTTGCCGAACAGGCCAGTGAACACAATTGCCGGAGTTTCGATGTTGAGACAGGGGTAGATACCGAGGCTTTCAACCCTTCACTCCTGAGGCCCGAACCGGAAGATATGCAGCAGATACCCCATCCCCGTATCGGCTATTTTGGCGTAATTATCACCGAGAGACTCGATATTGCCTTGCTCGATGCCATTACCCGACAGCGACCCGATTACCAGTTTGTGCTGGTAGGTCCTGAGGATGCGGAATTTGCATCGCACCCTATGCATCAGCGAAAGAACGTATGGTTTTTGGGGAAAAAAGATCCCGGTGAGATTCCGGCTTATGCACAACATTTCGATGTATGCTTTAACCCGCAAGTGGTAAACGAGATTACCATGGGCAACTACCCGTTGAAGGTAGATCAATATCTGGCCCTGGGCAAGCCGGTGGTTGCCACTGAGACTCACACCATGCAACACATTTTTTCCTCTACCTGTTATTTGGCCAATACGCCCGAAGCATTTGCCACACAGATAGACAAGGCGCTGCACGAAACAGACAATCCCGAACTTCGTCGGCAACGGCTCAATCTGGCGGCTTCGCACAGTTGGAGAAACATAGCTGATAAAATCTGGACAATTATCGCAAACTTTTTAGACAAGAGGTAAACGGCATTTCATTAAGGCAATAGGCATTGTATGACACCCCTGATCTCCATAGTGATACCGCTATACAACGCGGCCTCCTTCATTGCAGAGTGCCTCGATACGGTCTTGAAGCAGACCTATAGCAGCTACGAAGTGATAATGATTAACGACGCCTCCACCGATCAAAGCGCAGAGGTGATTGCCCGCTATCTTGAGGCCCGTCCGGAGATTAAAAACGTCCGTTTCCTGAACAATAGCACCAACATGGGGCCGGGTGGATGCAGAAACCGGGGGATAGAGGCTGCCCGGGGTGAATACATCTACTTTGCTGATGCCGACGACGAGATGCTCCCGGAATGCCTCGAACTGCTGGAACGACCCATGCGCCACCATCCTTTCGACTTCGTGGCAGGCGGGATTGAGATACAATATGCAGGATCGTCCAAAACCCAACGCTTCCTGCAACAACAGATGGCCGTATACAACGCCTCCGAAATCGATTATGATCACCTCTTCGAGAGTTTTTTTAAGATGGTAGTGTGGAACAAGCTCTACCGGAAAAGGTTTCTTTCTGATCATCGACTCCTCTTCGAGCCCGATATCTTTCATGAAGATCAGCTCTTTCTCTTTCGGCTCGCCTTCTGTACCGAAGCCTATTCGGTAGTGCCGTTTGTCACCTACCGTTACGTAAAAAGAGAAAACTCTATTACCGGCCTATACACAAAGAAGAATTATACCGATTTAATCCGGGTAATAGGGGGGATGAAGCAGGTGGCAGAAGAATACAGATCGGTTCGGGTTAAGCAGAGAGCGGCCCGCAAACACTTCTTTATGCTTCAATGCAACTTATCGATGCATGTGCTCGACTCCGGCACCATTCCCCGCCACGAACAGGCTGGCTATGTACAGAAGTTCGGAAAAATCGGGCTTCCCATTTCCGAATACCTCGCAA
>JBFWIG010000191.1:0-5247 GCA_050256115.1 Bacteroidales bacterium
AGGCATCTACAAAAATCTCATAGAAAGAGGCGCCAATTATGTTGGCTGCCAAGGCACGATGCTTTTGGGTAGGTGAGATAAAGGCGGCAATTACCACGATCCCGGCATCGTTCATCAACTTTGCCACTTCGGCCACCCTGCGGATATTTTCGTCTCGGGCCTCCGGCGAGAATCCCAGGTCGGCGTTCAAGCCACGGCGGAGATTGTCACCGTCGAGTATGTAGGCATGAATGCGCTGTTCGGTGAGCTTCCACTCGAGCAGCCGGGCAAGGGTCGACTTTCCGGAACCGCTCAAGCCAGTAAGCCAGATGGTTGCCGGTTTGTGACCCAACATTTCCAGACGGCGCTCCGGGGTAATCAGACTCTTCTCGGACGATAGATTGTACTGATTTAATGTCATCTCAGCAAATTAAATACCAGTTCGTTACAAAAGATCCGGCCTGGGTAAGTGCCCGTAAAGGTAGTAAAACCGCGGAATTCAGCACAATAGAACGGTTGGCTTTTGTTCGCTAAATAATAGGTGGGAGCGGAATCAATTCTTGAATTCTTTATTACCTTTGTGATCGGAATAAAGAGTAAAATTTGTACTCAATCTTGCATGCTTGAGAGTTTGATCACATCCAAGACGCGCATTAAGTTGCTAACCAAGTTTTTCCTGAATGCCGGGACTACTGCCTATTTGCGCCATTTAGAGGCGGAGTTTGGCGAGTCGACTAATGCCATTCGGGTAGAACTGAACCGCTTAGAACGGGTGGGGCTGCTGCAGTCGGAGGTGTTGGGCAATAAGAAGATTTTCAAAGCCAACAGCCAGCACCCCTACTTTCCGGATATCAATCGTTTATTGCTCAAATTTGTGGGCATAGACCACGTCATTGAGCAGGTGGTGTTGAAAGTGGGCCATTTGCTGAAGGCATTTGTAGTGGGCGATTTTGCCAAGGGAATGCCCGGAAAAATCATCGACATTGTGTTGGTTGGCCACAATTTCGATTACAACTATCTCAATCAGCTCATTCAAAAGGCTGAGGAGAATGTCTCTTTTAAGATTCGTTATTTTACCATTAAACCCGAAGAGGAGTCTACCTATATCTCTTCGCAAGAGAATGTGCTATTGATCTGGTCAGCAGATAAATAGCACTATTTTATTATCTATATGCCGGCAGGCCACTCACGCTCCATTGGGAGTGAGGAGGCGAAGCTGTAAATAAGCAGAATGATTTCTAACGCAGTTGTTACGGTTACCGGAGGGGCCGGATTTATCGGGTCGAACCTATGTGAGGCTTTGCTTGCTTTGGGAAACCGGGTAATCTGTCTCGACAATTTTTCGACAGGAAAGGAGGAGAACCTGGCCTCGATGGTATCGAATCCTGACTTTTCGCTAATCCGGGGCGATATCCGGCAGTTGGACGATTGCCGGAAGGCGGTTGAGGGGGCCGATTATGTGTTGCACCAAGCGGCCCTGGGGTCGGTGCCTCGTTCTATTGCCGACCCTTTTACTACCCATGAGGTGAACACCTCGGGTATGCTGAATATGCTTGCCGCAGCAGCCGAGGCGGGTGTAAAGCGATTTGTGTATGCCTCCAGTTCGTCGGTGTACGGCGATGCGCCGGGGCTTCCCAAGGTGGAGGCGGTAACCGGTAACCCCCTTTCGCCCTACGCGGTTACCAAAGTGGTGAACGAACTCTACGCCGGTGTCTATGCAAAGGTGTATGGTTTGCCCTCGATCGGGCTTCGTTACTTCAATGTATTTGGGCGGCGTCAGGATCCCGATTCGGTCTATGCAGCCGTTATTCCCCTTTTTGTGAAGCAGTTACTTGCGCATGAGTCGCCGCTGATACATGGTGACGGGAGCTTCTCGCGCGATTTTACCTACATCAACAATGTGGTGAAGATGAATCTGCTGGCACTCTCTACCGAGAATCGCGAAGCGCTCAACCGGGTGTATAATACCGCTTGTGGCGGTCGCATCACGTTGAACCATCTGGTGGCAACCCTGAAAGAGGCGTTGGGTACATATGACCCCGCGATTTTGAAGATTCCGATTATCCATGGCCCGGAGAGGCCCGGCGATATTCCCCATTCGCATGCTTCGGTGGCGTTGGCAGAGCGTTTATTGGGCTATAGCGCAAGTCACAGCTTTGAAGAGGGAATAGGGGAGACGGTGGAGTGGTATTGGAAGAGAGTGCTCTAGTGCTCTGGTGCTGCGCTTCGCGCGGAGAAGAGAGTGCTCAAAGGCTCAAATGCAACAGTGCAACAGTGCAACAGTGTAACAGTATAAAAATTCGGTAAGTTAGTCGGGAAATATATGGATAGGGTTGTAGTTGGTGTGATTGGGCTGGGTTATGTGGGTCTGCCTTTGGCGCGGCTTTTTGCGACGAAATACCGGGTGGTGGGTTTTGACATTAACCGGAATAGAGTTGAGGCGTTGTCGGCGGGGTTCGATTGTACCGGGGAGGTTTCGGAGGAGGCGCTCAGGTTGGTGTTGCACAAGCACGCCGGCGGCACCGGCGAACCGGGCCTTTTTCTCACTTCGGACGTGGAGGCGCTGCGGCCTTGCAACTACTTCATTATAACTGTGCCCACCCCTGTTGATAAACACAATCGGCCCGACCTCTCTATCCTGGTGAAGGCGAGTGAGACGGTGGGGCGGGTTGTTTCGGCCGGCGATATTGTGATCTACGAATCGACGGTCTATCCCGGTGCTACGGAGGAGGATTGTATTCCGGTGGTAGAGCGGGTCTCGGGGCTTATTTGCAACCGCGATTTCTTTGCCGGTTACTCGCCCGAACGGATCAACCCGGGCGATAAGGAGCATACGGTCGAAAAGATTAAGAAGGTGACTTCGGGTTCGACCCCGGAAACGGCGGTAAAGGTAGATGCTTTATATGGTTCGGTGATTACCGGCGGAACCCATCCTGCCCCCTCTATCAAGGTGGCCGAAGCGGCCAAGGTGATAGAAAATGCACAGCGCGACATCAATATTGCCTTTGTAAATGAGCTGTCGAAAATCTTTCATCGCATGGGAATCGATACCCAGGCGGTTCTTGAGGCAGCCGGCAGCAAATGGAATTTTATGCCCTTTAAGCCGGGACTGGTGGGCGGACACTGTATTGGGGTAGATCCTTACTATCTGGCGCAAAAGGCACAGGAGTACGGCTATCACCCCGAGATTATCCTGGCCGGCCGGCGCCTGAACGACAGCATGGGCGGCTATGTGGCCACCGAAACGGTGAAGCTGATTACACGGCGGGGCAGGGCTCTGCCGGGTGCACGCGTGCTGATTTTGGGCTTTACCTTTAAAGAGAACTGCAACGATATCCGAAACACCAAAGTGATTGATATCTATCGTGAACTTTGTGAATTCGGCCTCTGCACCGAGGTGTTCGATCCGATGGCCGATCCGGCCGAGGTGGAGCACCATTACGGTGTAGCGTTGCTGCGCGAACTTCCCCCTCTGGCGCACTATGCTGCCGTGATTCTGGCGGTTTCGCACAGCGCATTTGAGCCGCTCGATTTTGCCTCTGCCCGCGCGCTGGGAACCCTGCTCTTTGATGTGAAGGGGGTTTTGCCTGCGGAAGAGGCCGACGCCCGACTGTAACCCGTTTATTGTAATTACCCGACTCTATGGCACTGTTCAATTTTGTAAAACGGTTTACCTCACCCTCTCCCCGCCCGGTGGGAGCGGAGCTGTGGCGGAAGTTTGCCGATATGCACAGCCACATTATTCCGGGTGTAGACGATGGCTCAGGCAGTTTTGAGGAGTCGACCGAGATGATCAAAGTGGCCTATCGCAGCGGCGTTCGGCAACTCTATGCCACCTCGCATATTCGCGACGGCTGGCGTACCGAGAGCGCGGCGCTGAAGGAGAAGTTTTCGGCTCTGCTGGCCTGGAAGGAGCGTGTGGGGTATAACGATTTAACGCTCCACCTATCGGCCGAATATATGATGGACGACCTCTTCATCGACCAGTTGAAGCGCGGCGATATCCTGCCCATGCCGGGCAATCTGCTGCTGCTCGAGACCTCCTATTATGCCCCTGCCTACAACCTGAATGATATGCTGTTCGAGGTGCAGATTGCCGGCTATACGCCGCTTCTGGCGCACCCCGAACGGTATCAGTTTTACCAGGAGAAGCCCGAAGCATACGACACCTTTAAAGAGAAGGGCTACCTTTTTCAGTTAGATCTGCTCTCGCTCGAGGGGGCGTATGGCCGCACCACCCGCAAAACAGCCTTGATGCTGCTCGAGAAGGGGTACATAGATTATGTGGGGAGCGATATGCACTCGGTGCGCGATGCAGAGGCCATCGAAAGGTTGCTGCAGAGCCCCGATTCGGCGCCCCTTTTCTCCCTTTTACACCGATAATTGTTTTACCTTCGCCACCTTAAACACCTACCCTTATGAAAACTTGTAAGCGTCTGTTTTCCCTTTTGGCCCTCATCTTTCTGATGGCATCGTGTATTGCCCCCAAAAACATTATCTACCTGCAAGAGAAGAAGCAGCGATGGAACGATGTAAACCCCTACACGCAGGCCGAGGTGATTACCGAGCAGTATAAGATTCAGACCAACGACTATATCTATATCCGGGTAATTACCGAAAACCAAGAGCTGGCCGCCTATTACAACATTTCCGGAGGTTCGGGCAATAATTCTAACATGCAGATGGGTGGTCAGAGTAGTATGAAATATATGTCCTATCTGGTGGATGATATGGGCGAGATCGACTTTCCGTCGCTGGGAAAACTCTACGTACGGGGGCTTACCCGCAGTCAGGTAAAGCAGAAACTGACCGAGATCCTTGATAAGCAGATTGAGAGTTATACCCTGATGGTGGAGCTGGCCAATACCTACTTTACCATTTTGGGCGAGGCCAATGCCGGCCTCTATCAGATGCCTAAGGATCAGCTGACCATCTATGAGGCGCTGGCCATTGCCGGCGATCTGGATACTTACTCTAAAAGGAAGGAGTTACAGATTATCCGACGGGGGGTTGACGGGGTGTCGCGCATACAGGTGGTAGATATGACCGATCTTAACCTCCTCGATTCGCAGGAGTCGTATATCTACCCCAACGATATGATCTATATCAAACCCATCAAGGCCAAGGTGTTTGGTTTTGGGGAGACCTTTTCGCTCAGTTTGATTACCAGCCTGATTGCCTTTTATCTGCTGATTGCCTCTTTTTATTAACCTGAAATTTTCTTATACCGATTTCTATGGATAGCTCGCGTACCAATCCATTGCCTCC
>JBFWIG010000192.1:0-5242 GCA_050256115.1 Bacteroidales bacterium
TGATAGGAAATTTCGGCCGAAAGCGCATTCACCAGAGAGCTCTGCGCAACCGCAGATGGAACAGAAAACAAAAAGAGAAAAAAAAGGAGACCGGTAAAACTACACAAAGGTATCTTTTTCATAGGGCCATATTTTTACCCCAAATGTAAAAGATATAACACAAAACAAACAAATATTTCCCCAATAAAATTCGTTAAAAACACCACTTAAAGGGAAATGGTGAATGGTGAATGGTGAATGGTGAATGGTTAATGACGTAGAACGCGCAAGCGCGGAAAGGAAAAGGCAAATGCTATAATGGTTTTTTCGCGCTTGCGCGTATAACACATTCACCATTCACCATTTCGCGCGTAGCGCATTAACCATTAATTAAATATTAACCATTTGCGCGTCGGCGCAGCACTCGATGCGCGAATGCGCATCGAAGCACTTGAGCACTATTAAAGTTCCACCACCGTAATCCCCGCACCCCCAAACTCCTCCGCCTCATCGCGAAAAGAGGTTACCTGCGACAGGCTCTGCAGATAGGCCCGGATTTGCTGCCGGAGAATTCCATTTCCTTTTCCATGCAGAATATGCACCTCGCTATAGTCGAGCATTAATGCCTCATCAATCAGCGCGGCCACTTTGCTTACCGCCTCTTCGGCGGTGAAGCCCCTGACATCAATACGGGGTTTAAAATGGAGCCTGCGCTCCATAGGATTGTAGGAAGAAGTGGCACCTTTTTTCGAGGCCTGGTCGCCGGCAAGCCGCTTATACTCGTTCTTCGAAATACGCTTAAGTTTAGAGAGGGGCACCGTAACCAACAGATGTCCAAAAGCCACCACACACTGATTACCCTTATGTTGCACAATCTCTCCCGGAAATTCCTGCCCTTCTAACTGCACCTTATCGCCTGCCGTTAAAGGCTTTGGCAGATCCGGAATCTTAGTTTTACGGCTCTTTTCCAACGCCTCCTTAGCAGGCGTTTCGTCCGGTGGGGTAGTGCCCTCTCCCCGCTGCTTCTGCTCCTCACGTTGCCGGAGTTGCTCCATTTTTCGGGCAATGCGGGCCTCAGTGTCGGCCAGACCGGGAACCATTTCAGGAATGGGCTCCTCTATTCGCTTTTTCTCGCTCTCGAGCACTCGACGGGCCTCGCGGGTCTTCTCCTTGTCGGCCTGCGACTCGCGAATGGTTCGGATGGTATTTTCAATCTGTCGGTTTACCCCTGCCAACAGCTGTTCGGCCTCCTTGCGGGCACTCTCCAGAATAGATTTTCGTTCACGCTTCAACTGTTCGAGCTCGGTTTGGTATTTCAGCAAGTCGGTCTCCAACTGCTTGCCCGAAAGCCGGATCTGGTTGCGTTTGCTCTCCCAGTACCGTTTGTCACGTACAATATCGCGAAGATGCTTGTCGAAATCGATGTGTTCCTGCCCCACCTTTCCCGAAGCCTCCTGCAGAACCGACTCAGGCAGTCCTATTTTTCGGGCAATCTCGAAAGCAAAGGAGCTGCCGGGCTTGCCAATCTGCAACTTGAAAAGAGGCAACATCCGGTTAGAATCGTACAACATAGCCCCGTTAACCAAACCGGGTGTAGAAGCCGCAAAATGTTTCAGGTTGGTGTAGTGCGTGGTAATCACACCAAAAGCGCCCTGTTGGTTCAAATGATCGAGAATGGTCTCGGCAATTGCCCCCCCCAGAGCAGGTTCGGTTCCGGTTCCAAACTCATCTATCAACAACAACGTCTTCTCGTTTGCATTCCGCAGAAAGTACTTCATATTAAGCAGATGCGAACTATAGGTACTCAAATCGTTTTCGATAGATTGTTCATCGCCGATGTCGATAAAGATATGATCGAAAAAACCCATTTCGGAATTTTCGCTCATCGGAACCGATAGTCCACATTGGAACATATATTGTAACAGCCCGGTTGTTTTCAGACAAACCGACTTCCCACCGGCGTTGGGGCCTGAGATAAGCAACAGATGGTTCTCTTCGGTGAGCGTGATATCGAGCGGAACCACCTCTCTCCCCTCTTTCTGCAACAACCTGAACATGAGCGGATGAACTGCCCGAATCCAGGTAAACGACTGTGCGTTATGTGCGCTTGGTTCAACCGCTCCCCATTTGAGCGACAGCAACGCCTTGGCACGAATAAAATCAAAATTGCCCATGATACGGCACGACTCGGTAAGATCGGCCATATAGGGTCTGATTTCAACGGTAAATGCCGTCAGAATCCGGATAATCTCACGCCTTTCGGCAAGCGCTAACTCACGAATCTGGTTATTGGTTTCTACCACCTCGGCAGGTTCGACATACGAAGTTTTTCCGCTGGCCGATTCATCATGCACAATCCCGGGAATCCGCCTTTTGTAGGTGGCGCTAAGCGGAATTACCGCCCTGCCGTCGCGAATAGAGAGCGACGTGTCGGCCTCGGCCCACCCCTCGGATTGGGCCTGTTTCAACACCCGTTGCATCATCCTGGCTACCACACCCTGTTTCGAAGCGAGTTCTCTGCGGATAGCAGCCAGCTCGGGCGACGCATTATCACGAATACGCCCAAACTTATCGATCATGGCATCTATCCTCTGGCGGATAAAAGGGTAATAGGCTATGGCCGAAGCCAATTCGAAAAGACGGGGATATTTCTCGGCCATCTTATCCTGGAAAAAGGAGAGCAGTTGCCGGATAGCGTCGAGAACCCTCCCCAAAGCAACAATCTCCTCTACATCAATAAAGGTACCTTCAATCCGTATCCGTTTAAGGACCGGAGTAATATCGGAGAGTTCGTTCAGGGGAGTACGCTCCTCCATCTGTAACAGCGTACGGTATTCCGATAACTCCCCCATACGCAACATCACCTCCTCAAACCGATTAGAGAAGGCCATCTCATCAACAAAGGCCTCTCCCAACTCGCACAGGCAGTGCGACTTTAAAAGCGAACGGATTTCAGCGAACCCGATTTTCGTTTCAAAGCCGGATGGATAGGTTGTCATGCAGCAAATCTCAAACCTTCATGTGTCGTCTCTCCACCAGTTGGAGAAACTTCCGCGTGGTCTCCTGTTCGAGATCCCACCAGTCAAACTCCTTCTGGAGGAAACGAACAGCTGTGTGCAGATCGGGCGCCTTATTCAAAATCTCTACCGTGTGGTTAAAATAACGGGGATTACTGCGGAAAAGCTCCCGGATATAGAGAAAACGGTCGTTAAGCCCAATACCGTCGAAGATATCGCGAAGAGGGGCTCCCGAGACATTTGCCTCGTCCGAACCGGGCGTGAGGGTTTCGTGAACCGACTTCGACTCTTTACTCTGGGTCAGTTTATCGGCCAGCGTGTCTATTTTGGGGGCATTAGAACGAGAAAGCGGTTGCTCAGGTTCGGTCGTTTCAACAACCTTTTCGGAAATAACAGCTATCTCTTCTTCAACAGGCACAGAAACAACTGGCGCATCAACAACAGGCTCCGGTTTTGGAATCTCCGCAACTGATGGCTCCGGCTTCACCGGATCCGAAAAGGGAGGCATGGCGGGACGGGGCTGAACCGAAGCGATTTCAGAGGCAGAAGGCCATTTGATATCCTCGTTCTCCGTCTTCTCCTCCCGGCTCTCCCGACCACGGAACAGACGCTTCACCATGTCGAAAGCCCCAAAAGAGGGAGTGGGATCGGCAGAGGGCTTGTCATGATCAGCCTCAGAATCAATCCAGGCCGGAGTAGATTTCGGAACAGCCTGATTGTCGGATGCCGAAGATGAAGAGAACTCCTCCCGTTCGGAACGATCAATAACCCGAAAATCTAAGGCGTCGTCCGACAACTCTTCCGGATCGACCTCCGACCCTGGAGAGAGAAAAGTGATGGGTTCCTGTTCCATGACCGGTTCAGGTTCAGGTTCAGGCTCTGGCTCTGGCTCAGGTTCGGGTTCGGGTTCTGCCACCAGCTCCGGAATAACAGCAGGTTCAGGCTCAGCAACGAGTTCCGGCTCAGCAGCGGGTTCAGGTTCAACAACAGGTAACGGTTCGGGCTCAGCAACAGGTACCGGTGCCGGTTCGACAATCGGTGCCGGTTCGGGTTCGAGAATAGCAGCCTCTTTGGCCTCCATCGCCATGGCCTGAAGCGGAAGTTTACAGGAGAGAATCCAAATCGTGTCGTACACCGCCTGCAACCGGGTTAAAATCACATTTAATCCAACCTTCGAAATCTCGGGCTGTCGATCGATATCGGTAAGCAAGGCCTTCAAGAGGTCAATTTCCTGCAAAGCGCGTCGGAGTTCGGTTCTGGCATCCATGGCTAAAAATATAGTAGAGAGGGAAAAAGGGAATCTGGATAAAAGCGTAACTTTGCAAAGTTAGTAATAATTGCCAAATGTATACGATTCAAGAGATAGCAGAACTTGTCGGATGTCGATTTTCGGGCGATGGCACAGTGCGAATTCGTAACCTTGCCACCGACAGCCGGGTACTGGCACACCCCTCCGACACCCTCTTTTTTGCATTGGTCGGGGTAAGACATAACGGACATGCCTTTCTGCCCGATCTCTATAAAAACGGCGTCCACTGTTTTGTGATTTCCGAGCCTGTAAAGGAGGCCGATTTTCCGGGAGCCTGTTTCCTCTACGCAAACGATACACTGGCAGCACTTCAGACACTGGCTGCCGGCCACCGGAAACAGTTCGCGCTTCCGGTAATTGCCATTACCGGAAGCAACGGAAAGACTGTGGTGAAAGAGTGGATTTTTCAATCGCTTCACCGCGATAAAGATATGCTGTGCAGCCCCAAAAGCTACAACTCGCAGGTTGGCGTTCCGCTGTCGGTTTGGCCCTTACGCCCCGAACACACCCTTGCCGTGTTCGAAGCCGGTATCTCGAAACCGGGAGAGATGGCCAAACTGGAGGCTATTCTTCGCCCCGATTATGGTATTTTTACCCATCTGGGCGAAGCACATCAGGAGAATTTCACCTCACTCGCGCAAAAAGCTTGGGAAAAATCACGCCTGTTTACGGGTTGTACGCATGTCATTTACTGTGTAGACAACCCCATTGTCCGCAACCTGTTTGCATCGCCCGAGTTTGCTGACAAAAGACATATCACCTGGAGTTTGCAAAAGAACCAGGCATTATTGGCTATTCTGCCTGCCCCCGATTTGCGGGGTGGCACCCAATTGCAGATAGACAGCGAATGTCTGCGCTTCACCGTTCGTATCCCCTTTTCCGATGCTGCCTCTATTGCCAATGCCTCGCATGTGATAGCGTTGCTCTACAGATCGGA
>JBFWIG010000193.1:0-5235 GCA_050256115.1 Bacteroidales bacterium
CGCTTATTCCCGGAAATATTAGTACGCCAGGCTCTAAAGATACGCCAGAAGCCGAGGGTAGAGAAGTAGATGATGTGGCTGAGGGCAAATATCCACAGTTTGCTATCCAGGTAGAAGAAGACAAAGTAGATAAGGAAAGCGTAAAGGGGAATCTGCCAGATTAAATCTTTGAAATCGGCCAGACGCGTATAGGTCTTACCCAGGCCAAAACGGCGGCGGAGCAGTAACCCGCTGGTCCATTCGCGCGAGAAGCGACCCGACCGTTCATACACCTTCACCAGATTACGTACCGAGATCTTCAACGGCTCGGAAGGATCGATAAGACGGGCGTCGGCCCTGCGAAGACTGGTATGGAAGAAATAGGTAACGCCCGGAATCAGCGCGGTGAGCAGAATCAGATCGAGAATCATCCAGACCCCGTCTACCTTAAGATAGATATAGAATACACCGGCCACGAAAATGATACCATGTACCAGGTAGAAACGCCAATTCAGGGTTCGGTACCAATCAATGGCATTTTCCAGCGCCATGTATACCGTAGGGATAAATACCAGCGTAAGAAGTGTTGAACACGATAACCCACCGATAACCGTGATGGCAAAGGGAGCTCCGATGGCACCGGCATACTCCGAAGTTCCCATCGCCATAGGGAACATGGCCACAATGGTGGTAATAGAGGTAATCAGGATAGGACGCAGACGGGAAAGCCCGGCCATCATCAAGGCCCGGTTTCTGCGATAGCCCCTTGAGCGAAGAATGGAGGAGTAGTCAATCAGGATAATCCCGTTATTTACCACCACACCCAGCAGGATCAGAAATCCAATCATGGTGTTGGCATTGAGCAGCGAGTTGCCCGAGAATACCAGTGCCGCCAACGATCCGATGCCGGCCAGAGGAATGGCGAACATCAGTACAAACGGGGTGAGTAACGACTCAAATATGGAGGCCAGAATCATAAAGATCAGAAGGAAAGCGGCCAGAATCAGGAAATAGAAATCTTCCAGCTCATCTTCCTGGTGAAATACCTGAAGCGCCACACCGGAAGGAAGGTTGTAACCGGCAATCAGATTGTCTATCTCCAGACGGTAACTTTCCAGAAGCTCTTTCGATTCATTGGCTTCGGACGAGAAGTTGTAATAGACCTGAATCTGCTTCTCCTGATTAACACGCCTGATATTCGACATGCCGCTCGAATAGGTAACACCTGCAATATCCTGCACTTGATAGAGCCCGCCCTGCGAACCGGGTACAGGCAGTGTGCGAAGATCGGCAACCGACGGAGCGGTGGGCTGGTCGGCCTCATTCTCTTCGGGTTCGCCCTCACGGATAAGGATATCGTACTCGTCGGTTCCAAAGGTCATTTGGGTTCCGGACGTAACCTGACGGCTCAGCGAGTTGAGCTCGGACGAGACACTATTAACCGAAAGCCCGTATTCCAACATAAGAATCGGATCGAAACTGAGATGGATCTCAGGCCGATTCCCTGAAGAGGATACCGAAGCATTCGAGATACACTCCAATTCACTGATATAGTAACGGAGATCTTCGGCAACAAGCTGCATCAATTCGTAATCGCGCCCCTTAATCAGAACCCGCTCACGGTTTTCGCCAATACCCATAAGTCGCATCAGATTTTCCATCCCCGCGGTAGCACCGCCTCCGAACGATCCGCCGGAGGTGGCCTGCGACAAGGTGACCTGTGCTTTGGTGATGGTTTGCAGACGTGTTTCCACATCGGCCCTCACCTCAGGCATCGACCGCTTATTGATCTTTTTATAATTCTCCTTCAGCACCAGCGTAACCATACCCTCCTGCTCCTGAATCTTGGAGATTACGTCCTGCTTTTCAGCAATCTGCTCTAATATCTCCTCAACCGAAGTAACCACCTCGTCGGTCGACTCCAATGTACTACCCTGGGGCATGGTGATATAGATATTAAACCTGTCGGTTTCTACCTGACGCAGCGATTGCGTCTGCACCGAAAGAGCCGCGAACAAGGTGACAAAAAAGAGGGCAATTCCACCAATAATCAAAACTCCCGGTTTACGAAAACTCATTTTCAGAATGGCCATGTAGATCTGAACCGGACGTTGCCGGATCTCGACCTTCTGGTAAAAGAGCGATTTGGAGTTTTTACGGGTAAGCACAAAATAGGCTGCCATAGGAATCAACAGCAAAGCAACCATCAACGAAACAAAGAGCGTGGAGATAATGGAGACCCCGATGTTCGAACCCAATAACCTTATAATGTAATTGTCGGCAAAGATGAAAGGGAGAAAGACTGTAACCACACAAAGCGTAGCGGCCACAATTGAGCGCCACACCTCCGAGGCGCCTTGCAATACGGCGTCTCTGGGTGAAAGTCCTTTAGAGGAGAGTCGATAGATATTCTCCAATACCACCACACTATTGTCGAGCAGCATACCCACAGCCAGCGACATCCCGATAAGCGTAAAGCTGTTCAGCGTGATATTATAGGCATAGAAGAAATTAAAGGCCGCAAAAATAGAGATGGGTATCGCCAGAGAGATAAAGAAGACCAGTCGGATATTCTGCAAAAAGATAAAGAGAATGAAAATAGCCAAGAGACCGCCGGTAAGTGCCAATTTCCCGATTTCATGGATATTGGTCTCCATGGGTTCGGCATAATTCTGCATCACCACAAGCTCCAGCCCAAAGGGGAGCATCTTTTCATTCAGCGCTTCAACTTCGGCAATGGCCTTCTTAGCCAAATCAATCTGATTGGCCTGAGCATCACTCACCAAAGTAACCGATACAGACTCTTTGCCGTTTACTCGACTAATGGTGGTCTCGTCTTTCACATCGAAATAGACAGTGGCGATATCCTTGAGCAGAATGGGGCCGGGAGCCACCACAATACTCTCGATATCGGTAACCTGAGCATAATCCGATTCGGCATGCACAAAGAAACGCTGACTACCGTCGTTCACATTACCTACATAGGTACGGTTTAATTTATTCGAAGAGAGAAGCGAGCTAATCCGCGAAGGTGTGAGATCGAGGGCCTTACAGGCCTCCTTGTCAAGACGAATCTCAACGGTCTTTTGCTGACCGCCAAAAACCGAAACCGATGCAATCCCGTCAACATTCTCCAGTTGGGGAACAATCTCCTGATCTACAAGATTTCGAATCCGGTTTACCCCTCCATCGCCACGAACCTGCACATCCAGGAGAGTGTTCGACAAAGAGGCTGTATTGGCTCGAGTAACCGAAACAGTAAAGGCGTCATCCAACGAGCCCACAACCTGATTAATCTTCTCCTCAAGCCGGAGTGCCACATACTTTAAAGGTACATTCTGCTTGAACGAAACCGTAATCGTTGCCTGGCGGGCGTTAACCGAAGAATTGATAGACTCCACCCCCTCGACAGTACCGATAGCCCCTTCGATGGGGATAACGGCCTGCGATTCCATATATTTGGGGTCGAGGTCGGTGCGTGCTGAAACCTGCACGTACAATTCCGGCAACTCGGCATTCGGCGTAAGTTCCATCTTCAACTGGTTGTAGGAGATTACCCCTAAAAGGGTAATCGCCAGAAAAACCATGCTGATGGTAACCTTCCTGTCTAAGATGAAGTTCATACTCAGGAGTTGATTTTCGTTGATTGAGAAGCGTCGGACAACCGGCTCTTAGAAGATCCAAACAGACGTTCGGTTGCCGTGTCGACCACATCGTACACACAGGGTATCAATACAAGCGTGAGAATGGTTGCGGTAACCATACCCCCTACCACAGCAATGGCCATCGGAGCGCGCAAAGCAGAACTGGTGCCAAATCCAAAAGCAAGCGGGAGTAAGGCCAAAATGGTAGTTGAAGCGGTCATAAGAATGGGGCGGATTCGCTGACGACCGGCCATAGCAATGGCATCATGACGACTCAATCCCGTCTTTTTCAGCTGATTAATCCGGTCTACCAAAATAATGGAGCTATTCACCGCTATACCCACCAACATCACAATACCAATAACACCCATAATATTAATGGAGATTCCGGTAACCAGGAAGCCCAGCAAGGCACCCACCACGGCTAAAGGCAGCGTAAATAGTACGGTAAAGGGATGCGAAAGCGACTCAAACTGGGCAGCCATCACCATATAAACCAAAATAACCGAGAGAATGAGTGCCCAGCCGAGGCTTGACATGGCCTCCTGACGTTTCTCCTCCTCACCCGTAACCGTAATCGTGTAATTAGCAGGAAGTTGGATATCAGATACCGCATCGCGGATTTGCTGAGCCGCATGATCGAGCGTCAGATAATCTTCAATGCTGGCAGTAACCTTACCAATACGTGACTGATTACGACGGAAAATCTCACGGGGAGCCGTCGAAGTGCGCAGTTCGGCCAGCTCGTGCAGCCGGAACTCCTGCTGTCCGCCGGTTACAGGTAACATACTCAGTTCGCTCAGGCTAATTTCGGGCACCTTCAACATGATGGGGCGCATCTCTCCCTGATATTCAACCTCTCCGGCCTCATTACCCTCGAGTTGTTGTCTGATTTGCGTAACAATATTGCTGGCATTCAAACTATACATACCGGTTCTTACACGATCGAGCAAGATTTCTACCTCAGGGGCGCCATCTTCGGAAGAGGAGACCACATTAAAGAGGCCGTCAATACCCTCCATACGCTCCTTCACCTCATTGGTAAGCAGCGCTAACTCATCGAGATCATCGCCCTTGACTTCCACCACAACAGGTGCCCCTTCCGAACCCAAAAGGGTGCTGAGAGAGCTCTCATCCTGACGGAAAGCCAGTTCAAGGCCCTCGATCATTTCGGTATTCAACGACAAATCGGCAATCATCTGCTCAACCGGAGGATGGTGCGGCTCCAAAAGCACTCTCATCTGACCGGTATGCTCTCCTTCGAAAACATCGGTTTGTAAACCGGCTCCCGGACCTGTATGCGAATAGACTTTACAAAGAGTGTCGCCGGCCAGCTCTACAATCATCTCCTCAATACTGGCCATTGTGGCCGATGTTCTTTCGAGACGGGTGCCTTCAGGCATTTTCACCTCCATAACAAACGAGCGACTTTCGGGTTTGGGCATAAAGTCGATCCCGATATAGGGCACCATAATAGCCGTAAAACCCAACAGAAGGAAAGAGACCAAAATCACCAACCACTTAAAGGGCATCAACGCCTTAAGGAATCTGCCATAAGCACCAAACCGAATAGAGGCGTTGGTTTTCAGTTTCTTTCTGCCATATATCTGAT